>JBDSVV010000365.1:0-3735 GCA_039927035.1 Ornithinibacter sp.
GGAGCCTTGCTAGCACAGGAGCGCCCCATTCCGTCCGCCATTCGGGGGGCCGCATTAGGAATTTGTGGGGTTGCCGGCCTGCGTGCCGCCCGCGACCAGCACGTTCAGACCGGAGGCAACCGCTGCCTCGAGGAATTGCCCGGCCTGCCGGCTCAGCGTCCCGAGGCGGACGAGGTCGTCCATTGAATCGGCCTTGACGACGAACTTTCGCACGTTGACGAACCAGTGCTCGCGGGTGATGTCGGGAATGACCACGTGCAGTCGACTCCCGTCCGGGAGCACCGCATCCACAAAGGGTGAGGAGAGATCCACGCGTCGCCCGGAGGACTTGAGCATCCGCTCGACGAGGTCACGGACGTCGTCGTGACTGAGGAGGGTGGTGGTCAGCTCGGCGATACCGTTGCGCGCGATAAAAATTCGTGAGGGCTCGTTGATCCAGATCTCCTCGACCGTCGGGTCGTCGAAGTACTTCTGGAGGGGCCCGAACCCGGCGACGGTGTCCCACACCGCCCGGGAGGCCGCGTCGACGTCGGCGAGCACCGGCATCCCGCCGTGCAGCGAGCGCTCGTCGTAGTCGGTGACGGCGTCGCGCACGAGTCGCCGGACCTGCGCCTCGTCACGGGCAGGGTCGAGCCCGGACCGGCGGATCAGCTCCCGCACCTCGGTCTCGAGCGTGTGCACGGCGTCCACGTGCCTCCTCCCGGGTCGACCCCCTGCCGACCCCACCACCGCCTAGCGAACCCCACGAGCGCGAGATCCGCATCCGGAGGCGAGCCGACCTGTGGACAACCCGGGGCTCAGGGGCTCTCGACGCACCGGGCTGGTGGGGGGGCTGTGGATAAGTTCCGGGGCAGTCCGCACACCATGCCTACCGTGGCGCGCATGGAGATGACCCTCACCGTGCACGTTCCCCGCCGGTCACCCCGACCGGCGCAGGTTGTCGTGCGCTGGAGCGGCGAGCACACCGCAGACACCCTGAGTCGCGCCCTGTCGGACCACCTGGACGTTCCCGTCCCGGCGCTCGGATCGCGGGGCCACCCGATCCCCGCGGACTCGCCGGTGGGTTTCCCTCCCTTGGTGCACGGTGCGTCGGTGACCGTCATCGGTGCCGTGACAAGGGGTGAGGGCTCCGGGCTGCGCCGACACGACCGGTATGCCGTCGACGGGCGGGCCGCTTCCCCGCCGACTGCCGTGGAGCTCGCCGTGGTCGGGGGCCCCGACTGTGGGCACAGCGAGTCCGTGAGCCCCTACGGGCTGACGGTCGGCAGGTCCCCCGACGTCGGGCTGCGCATCGAGGACGACTCCCTCAGCCGTGAGCACGCCAGGTTCACGGCGACCCCTGCCGGCATCACCGTGGAGGACCGTGGGTCCACCAATGGCGTCGTGGTGGACGAGGTCCACCTCACCGGGCCCCGGGTCGTCGACACATCCACGACCATCGTCGTGGGAGGGTCGACGCTGGCGCTGCGACGACGCCCCGGAGCCGGTCTCCCGGTGCGCGCCCGGGGCGACGGGCGGTTGGCGATCAGGCCCACACAGGCACCCGGGCGCACCGGTGCCGCGACCGCCGTCGAGGCACCCGTCCCACCCGTCGAACGACGTGCGAACCGGGTGCCCTGGGTCGGCGCCCTCGTGCCCGTCCCGGTGGCGGTCATCCTGGCCTTCCTCTTCGGTCCCCAGATGCTGGCGTTCGCGCTCCTCGGGCCGACCGTGGTGCTGGCGACCTCGCTGGGGGACCGCTGGGGCTCGGGCAAGGAGCACCGCACGGCCCTGGTGGCGCACCGGCTCGCGACCGAGCAGGCGGGTCGGCTCCTCGCCGAGCGCCTCGCCCACGAGTGCGCCCGGCGTCGCACGCAGCACCCGGACCCGCAGCGGGTGCTGGTCCTCGCGGAGGACCGACAACCCGGCCTGTGGCAGCAACCATCTCCCCGGCCCATCCGGATCGGCCTGGGCGATGTCCCGGCCGAGACGACCTGGGTCGAGGGCACCACCACGACCCGACCCACGGCTCATCTCGTGCCGGTCACGGTCGACCTGACCCGCGCCGGGCGCCTGGGCGTCGTGGGGGACACCATGACGACCGATCGCCTGCTCGGGTCGCTCCTGGGACAGCTCGTCGTCGACGTGCCACCCACCCGTCTGCGCGTGCTCATCTCCTCGAGCGAGGACTCTTGGGAGTGGACCCACCTTCTCCCACACGTCGTAAATTCGCTTGGCGCGGCAGCGGTTTCGGGGACACCCTCCTCGGGCTCGGGTCCCACCCACCTGGTCGTGGTGCCGGATGCCGGGGCGCTCGGCCCGCAGGACTGGGCCCAGTGCCTCGACGGCGAGCCGCTCGTCATCGTCGCCGCGCCGACGACCGAGGAGCTCCCCGGCGGATGCACGACGGTGCTGACGCAGGCCGCTGGGCCGTGGTCGTTGGCATCGGGCGATGGGGAGGTGTCCGTGACACCCGACCTGGTGGGGAGCTGGTGGACCGACCGGGTCGCACGTGCGCTGGCCCCCCTCTGCCTGGAGGGTCACCCCGGCGAGGCACCTCCGTTGCCGTCCTCGCTCGGGCTCCCCTCGCTCATGGGCCTCACCGAGATCACGCCAGATGCCGTCGCCGCGCGGTGGTCACGAGCGCAGCGGTCAGGAGACCCGCTGGCCCGAGGCTCCGTCCCCGGAAGGGCCGCATTCGCGGGAGCGGCCCACGGCGTCTCGCCCCCCGTTGCCCTCGTGGGGATCAGCCCCGCCGGACCTTGGTCGATCGACCTGCGCCGCGACGGCCCGCACGTCTTGATCGGTGGCACCACCGGGTCGGGCAAGTCCGAGTTCCTGCGCACCCTCGTCACGGCGTTGTCCCTCTCCTGCCCCCCAGAGGACCTGACCTTCGTGCTGGTCGACTTCAAGGGCGGCTCGGCGTTCGGCAGCTGCATCGGCCTACCGCAGGTGGTCGGGCTGGTCACCGACCTCGACGACCAGCTCGTCGACCGGGCGCTTCGGTCACTGGGCGCCGAGCTGCGCCGCCGGGAGCAGGTGTTCGCGGCGGCCGGAGCCCGTGACCTGGAGGACTACCAGCGCCGCCGCGGGCCGGCCGACGCACCCGTGCCGCGCCTCGTCGTGGTCATCGACGAGCTGCGGGCACTGGTCGAGGAGCTGCCCGACTTCGTGTCGGGGCTGATCCGGATCGCGGCCCTCGGTCGATCACTGGGCGTCCACCTGGTGCTGGCCACACAGCGCCCCGCCGGAGCGATCACCGCGGAGATCCAGGCCAACGTCAACCTCCGCATCGCGTTCCGGGTGAGGGACCGCGCGGACTCCGTCGACGTCCTCGACCACCCGGGGGCGGCCTCCATCCCCTCCGACGCCCCGGGTCGCGGCATGGCGCGCGACGGCGATGGTGAGGTCCGGTCCTTCCATGCGGCGACGTTGTCCCTTGACGCCGCCGCGACCACCCCGTTCCTCGCCGTCGTCGCCGTCGGCGCCGACGGCCCGCGTAGCTCCGAAGTCCAGGAGGGGCAGCTCGATGAGGGCGACCTGCCCACGAGCGGGGCCCTCGACCCGGCGGCCAGCGTGGTCGAGGCCGTGGTCGCGGCCCACGCAACCCGCGGCGGACCGGCACCCCGGCCCCCGTGGCTCGCTCCCCTCCCCCGCACCGTGCCATTCGGCACGGCGCGCAGCCACGACCCGTCGGGGGGGCCTGGACCGGCTGTGGCACTTGTGGACCAGCCGGACCAGCAGACGATCACGGCG
>JBDSVV010000366.1:0-3190 GCA_039927035.1 Ornithinibacter sp.
GTCGACGACGACGGCGAGGTCCTCGCGGGTCTAGCGCTGGACGGGCCGTCAGCCGCGCTGGCGCCCTAAGAGCTCGCACAACGGCCTGTCCGGAAGGCGCAGGCCGCCTTGCGGCAGGTCCGGGGAAGTCGGGCCGGCGGACACGCAGCCAAGTTGCATCCTTCCCGACGCAACATCAGGTCGCCTGTTCACACTGTCCGTGACATATCCGGCTGTTCGCTAGGAGAGTCCCGTGGAGTGGTGGGGTTTGAGGGTCAACGGCGAGGCTGCGTGAAGTAGGCGGCCATCGGCGGGATCTTCGGTGTGAAACGTCCAAGTCACGCACTGAAGGAGACCCACCGATGGCCTTGTCCCAGTCTTCCCTGTCCGAGCTCCTCGACGCGTTCCGCACCGGTGACGGCGTCGACATGATCCGCGAGTCGGTCCGCACCGTGTTGCAGGAACTCGTCGAGTTCGAAGCCGCCGGTGTGATCGGCGCCGAGCGCTATGAGCGCACCGAGGACCGCATCACCGAACGCAACGGCACCCGACCCAAGCTGCTGGCCACGAAGGCCGGCGATGTCCAGCTGCGGATCCCGAAGCTCCGCAAGGGGTCGTTCTTCCCGAGCATCCTGGAGCCGCGGCGCCGCATCGATCAGGCGCTCTACGCGGTCGTGATGGAGGCCTACGTCCACGGCGTCTCCACCCGCAGCGTCGACGACCTGGTCGTGGCGCTCGGAGCCGACTCCGGTATCTCCAAGTCCGAGGTCTCCCGGATCTGTGAACAGCTCGACGAGGTCGTCGGCGCGTTCCGCACCCGACCCCTGGACCACACGGCGTTCCCCTACGTCTACCTCGACGCGACCTACCTGCACGTGCGCAACAAGCCCGGCAAAGGCGGCCAGGTCGTCTCGATGGCAGTCGTGGTGGCCACCGGGATCGCCGCCGACGGCTCGAGGGAGATCCTCGGGCTCGACGTCGGCGACAGCGAGGACGAGACGTTCTGGCGTGCCTTCATGCTCAGCCTCAAACAACGCGGCCTGAGCGGGGTGCAACTGGTCATCAGCGACCAGCACTCCGGGCTCGTGAAGGCGTTGAAGCGGTCCTTCCAAGGCTCAGCGCACCAACGTTGTCGGGTCCACTTCGCCCGCAACCTCTTGGCGCACGTCCCCAAGTCTCACGCCGACATGGTCGCGGCGGTGTTCCGCACAATCTTCGCCCAGCCCGACCCCAAGGCCGTCAACGCCGCGTGGGACGAGGTCCGCGACCAGCTCGCCACGTCGTTCCCCAAGGTGGGGCCGCTGATGGATGAGGCGAAGGCCGAGGTCCTCGCGTTCACCGCATTCCCCAAGGCCCACTGGCGCAAGATCTGGTCGACCAACCCCCTCGAGCGGGTCAACAAAGAGATCAAGCGCCGCTCCCGCGTCGTGGGGATCTTCCCCAACGCCGCCGCCGTCATCCGCCTCGTCGGAGCAGTCCTGATCGACATGCACGACGAATGGATCGCCGGCGACCGCCGCTACCTCTCAGAAGAGTCCATGGCGCTACTCAACAACCCCGTGGATACTGGTGATCACGCCGCCATCGAGAGCGGCGAGTAGGGCACCGAGGACCCCCTCAAAGCCCACCACCCCATGGGGCTCTGTCCAGGTTGCTGAGCCGCGATCCTCACAGTCTTCCCCCGCGAAGCGGCAGCGTCCTATCCCCGCAACCGTGCCATCAGCTCCCGCCGTGATGGACAAGCGATATGAACGTGAGCAGGATGGATATTCCGCCCCGCGACTGCCTGGAGAGACACATGCGTACCGACGTTGAGTTCGTCACCGAGGATCAAACGACCCTGCGGGGTTGGCTTTACGAGCCCGAGGGTGAGGGGCCCGCCCCCACGGTGGTGATGTCTCACGGCTTTTCGGCCACAAAGGAGATGCATTTGGACGACTTCGCTGAGGTTTTCAGCGCGGCCGGCCTGGCCGTTCTGGTTTACGATCACCGCAACTTTGGTGCCAGCGATGGGGTTCTGCGCGGAGAGATTGATCCGTGGCAGCAGATCCGGGACTCCCGTGACGCCATCACGTGGGCTGCCGAGCAGCCCGCAGTCGATGAGGGACGTATCGGCGTGTGGGGGTCGAGTTATAGCGGTGGTCACGTACTGGTGCTGGGTGCGATCGATCGTCGGATCAGGTGTGTGGTCTCTCAAGCGCCCGCGATCAGTGGTCTGGCGAACGTGCGCCGGCTGGTTCGCGCCGACCAGTTCGCCCCGCTACGCGCAGGCTTCGATGCCGACCGAGCTGGCCGAGCAGCCGGGCAGCCGCCTCTCACCATCCAGGTGGCCTACGAGAACGATCCGTCTGAACCCGCCGCGCTTCCGACCCAGGACACGCACGACTACTTCCTGACCACAGCCGCGGAGCGGGCGCCATCTTGGCGCAACGAGGTGACCTTGCGTTCGGTCGAGATGCTGACCGAGTACGAGCCCGGTGCTTACATCGCCAACATCTCACCCACCCCTCTGATGATGGTCGTTGCGTCCCAAGACCATGTGACCCCTACTGACCTCGCCCTCAGTGCCTACTCGCGAGCACTGGAACCCAAGTCGCTCCTCCTCCTCGACGCAGGACACTTCGAGGTCTATAGCGGACCAAACTTCGAGCGCTCCAGCGCCGCCCAACGAGACTGGTTTCTCACCCATCTCTGACGTCGATCAGACGACTTGTCCGATGAGAGCTCGGTGGTCGACATAGCAGGGCGTGTGAAGTTGCATCGCCGCCTGTCGGCGCGCTGATCGACCCATTCCCCCGCTGCTTCACGAAACCTCGAGGCCGACCATGGGCGGCTCGGACGTGTTCACCCGTCCACACCGACGCAGCCACCGATTGCTTCGGCACTGCGGACATCACCGCGCGCGGACTCGGCATTGGCCTTGGTCTCCCCAAACAATCCGGCGCGTTGGGCCCTTCCGCCCGCCTGCTGACGGTGGCAACATCGACGGATGCGGGTGCTGGCGTCGACCACCGCCGGTGCGGGCCACATGGGCCCGCTCGTCCTGTTCGCGCGAGCGTGCGTCGACGCCGGGCACGAGGTCATCATGGCGGCCCCAGCGTCGTTCGCTGATTCGGTGGCTGCCGCGGGGTTCGACCACTGCCCCTTTCCGGATGTTCCCCCGGAGGTACTCGGGTCCGTGTTCGGCCGACTGTCGACCCTGCCGCAGCAC
>JBDSVV010000367.1:0-4325 GCA_039927035.1 Ornithinibacter sp.
CGCTCTACCGACCGGGCCCGATGGGTGCCGACTCGCACAACAAGTACGCCCGCCGCAAGACCGGCCGCGAGCCGGTCGACGCCATCCACCCCGAGCTGGCCGAACCGCTGGCCGACGTGCTGGGCGAGACCTACGGACTGATCGTCTACCAGGAGCAGGTGATGGCAATCGCGCAGAAGGTCGCCGGGTTCACCCTCGGTCAGGCCGACATCCTGCGTCGCGCGATGGGCAAGAAGAAGAAGTCCGAGCTCGACAAGCAGTACGCCGGGTTCCAGGGCGGCATGCTCGAGCGGGGCTACTCCCAGAAGGCGATCACGACCTTGTGGGAGGTCCTCCTCCCGTTCTCCGACTACGCCTTCAACAAGGCACACTCGGCCGCCTACGGCCTGATCTCCTACTGGACGGCGTACCTCAAGGCGAACTACCCGGCCGAGTACATGGCGGCGCTGCTGACCAGCACCCGTGGCGACAAGGACAAGTCGGCGATCTACCTCAATGAGTGCCGCCGCATGGGCATCAAGGTGCTGCCGCCGGATGTCAACGAGTCGGTCTCCAACTTCGCGCTGCGCAAGAACGGCAAGCAGGAGCTCACCCCGCTCGACCCGCAGCTCGAGGGCCAGCTCCAGCCCGAGATGGTCGAGGCGCTGGCCCCGATCCTGGGCACGACCTACGGGCTGGTGATCTACCAGGAGCAGGTCATGGAGATCGCCCAGAAGCTCGCCGGCTACACCCTCGGGGGCGCCGACCTGCTGCGCCGGGCGATGGGCAAGAAGAAGAAGGAGGTGCTGGATGCCGAGTACGTCCCCTTCTCGGAGGGGATGACGGCCAAGGGCTTCAACGAGGCCTCCATCGCCGCCCTCTGGGGCGTGCTGGTCCCGTTCTCGGACTACGCCTTCAACAAGGCGCACACCGCGGCATACGGGCTTGTCTCCTACTGGACGGGGTACCTCAAGGCCAACTACCCGGCCGAGTACATGGCGGCGCTGCTCACCTCGGTGGGCGATGACAAGGACAAGTCGGCCCTCTACCTCGGGGAGTGCCGGCGGATGGGCATCAAGGTTCTCCCCCCCGACGTCAACGACTCGATCGGGCAGTTCGCCGCGGTCGGCACCGACATCCGCTTCGGGATGCAGGCGATCCGCAACGTCGGCCACCAGGTCGTGGAGGCGATCATCGTGGCCCGTGAGGCCAAGGGGGCGTTCACCTCCTTCGAGGACTTCATGTCCAAGGTGCCCGCGGTGGTGTGCAACAAGCGCACGATCGAGTCGCTCATCAAGGGCGGAGCCTTCGACGGCCTGGCGCAGACCCGGATGGGTCTGGTGCGGGTGCACGAGGAGTACGTCGACGCGTTCGTCTCGATCAAGCGGCAGGAGGCCATCGGGCAGGACAGCCTGTTCGGGGCCTTCGGTGACGACGCCGAGAGCGCCGCGGGTGGGGACATGATGGGGCTGACCCCGGTGCCCGGCATCGAGTGGGACAAGTCGACCCTGCTCTCCTTCGAGCGCGAGATGCTCGGGCTCTACGTCTCGGACCACCCGCTGCTCGGCGTCGAGCATGTGCTCGCCGCGCACGCCGACACCCAGATCGCGGCGCTGACCGCCGAGGACGGGGGCAAGCCTGAGGGGTCCATGGTCACGGTCGCGGGGCTGATCACCGGGCTCCAGGTCAAGCGCACCAAGAAGGGTGACCTCTGGGCGATCGCCACGCTCGAGGACCTTGCCGGTGCCATCGAGTGCCTCTTCTTCCCCAGCTCCTACATGGCCGTGGGCCCGATGCTCCAGCAGGACACGGTGGCGGTGGTGCGGGGCAAGCTCAACCGGCGCGACGACGCCGTGTCGATCTACGCCCATGAGCTCACGCTCCCCGACATCAGCGACGGCCCGCGGGGGCCGGTCGTGCTGACGATGGAGACGGTGCGGGCCACGACGGGTCGGATCGAGGAGCTCAAGACGGTGCTGACCAACCACCCCGGCACCACGGAGGTCCACCTGCGGCTCGTCAAGCCGGGCCGCTCGGTCGAGATCCGCCTCGACCCGGCGTTCCGGGTCGAGGCCAATGAGGCGCTCTTCGGTGACCTGAAGGTGCTCCTGGGTCCGCGGTGCCTGGTGTGACGGGAGCGGCGACACGGGCATGAACGCCCGATGACGGCTTCGATTCTGTGTGTTCTTGCCCAAGGTTCCCGGGCCCGCCCAACCTATGGTGGTGGCCGCTCACCCCAACCCAGGAGAGAACATGACATCGAATCGTCGGCGCGCCCTCAGCGTCGGGATGGCGGCTGCGGCCGTCGCGGCCCTCGTGGCCGGCGCGCCCGCCACCGCGGTCGGAAAGGGAAAGCCCACCCCCAAGGGCAACCCCAACCTCACGACCGTCCAGCTGCTGTCCTTCAACGACTACCACGGTCACCTCGAGGCCACCGACAGGCCGCTCAACAAGACCCTGGACCCCTCGCAGACGCCTGTCGGTGGGGCGGAGTACCTCTCCAGCGCCCTGTCGGACTTGCGGGCCAAGGCTCCCCATGGGGCCAGTCTGACCGTGGCGGCGGGTGACCTCATCGGAGGGTCGCCGTTCCTGTCCGGGCTCTTCCACGACGAGCCGTCCGTGGAGTCGCTCGAGGCGATGAAGCTGGACGTCTCCAGCGTCGGCAACCACGAGTTCGACGAGGGCACAGCCGAGCTGCTGCGCATGCAGAACGGCGGCTGCCACCCTGTCGACGGCTGCTACTTCCCCGACACGCCGTATGACGGCGCCGACTTCCAGTGGCTCTCGGCCAACGTCGTGAAGAAGGACACCGGGAAGACCCTCCTGCCGGGCACGAGCATCAAGAGTGTCGGCGGGACGAAGATCGGCTTCATCGGGATGACCCTCGAGGGCACCCCGACCCTCGTCGACCCGGCCGGGGTCTCCTCCGTCAACTTCAAGGACGAGGTCGAGACGGCCAACGCGCAGGCCAAGATCCTGAAGAAGCAGGGGGTGAAGTCGATCGTTGTGCTCCTGCACGAGGGTGGGGTCCAGAGCGGCACCTACCAGCAGTGCGTCGGCATCTCGGACCCGATCGCCACGATCGCGCGCACGATGACCCCCGAGGTCGACGCGATCATCACCGGACACACCCACCAGCCCTACGTCTGCAAGATCAAGGACCCGGCGGGCAACCCCCGACTCGTCACGAGTGCGGCGTCCTACGGTCAGGTCGTCACCGAGACCGACCTCGTCATCAACAAGCGCAGCGGCGAGGTGATGCGGGACCGCTCGAGTGCGACGAACCACCTCGTCAGCCGCGCGACCTACGTCAAGGACCCGGCGCAGACCGACATCATCGACAAGTGGAAGACGATCTCCGGCCCGCTCGCGGCCCGGATTGTCGGCAGCAACACCGAGGACATCACCGGCGACTCCAACGGTGACCGCGGCATCGAGACCCCGATGGGTGACCTGGTCTCCGACGCCATCCTCTGGGGCACGTCGGCACCGGCCAACGGCGGGGCGCAGATCTCGCTGATGAACACGGGTGGGGTGCGCGCGAGCCTCAAGTTCGATCCGAAGTACGCGGAGGAGGCGGGCCAGATTACCTACGCCGAGGCCTATGACGTGGCACCGTTCGGCAACCTGCTGGTCAGCATGGACCTCACCGGGGCCCAGCTGAAGTCGGTCTTGGAGCAGCAGTACGTCGCGGGTCGCCCCGGCGGCCGGGACGCACTGGGTCTCGGGGTGTCCGAGGGCTTCGGCTACACCTGGGACGCCTCGCAGCCCCAGGGCTCCAGGGTCGTGGCAGGCTCGATGACCCTCAATGGCACGAAAATGGACATGGGCACCACCTACCGGGTGTCCACGCTCAACTTCCTTGCCAACGGCGGTGACTCGTTCACGGCATTCTCCGCCGGGACCAACATCCTCGGTGGCTCGGAGGACCTGGCCAACCTCGTCGCCTACTTCGAGGCCAACCCGGGCCTGAGTGCTCCGGCGGACCGCGTCGCGGGGCTCTGACCGAGCACGCGCACGGAACGACGGCGAGGGCCGCACCCCCCCCCGGGGTGCGGCCCTCGCGGTGTCCCCTGCGTCCGGCGGGGTGTCCTCCTCGGGGGCAACCCGCCGGACGCTGTCGGCGGCCATCCCTGACGTCCGGCAGGTCAGCCAGCCAGGTGGCGCCCTACCGGACGTTGCACTGCTGCCGCATACAGTGACGCCATGTCGAGCCCCACCCCACCCACACCGCAGCGTCGCACCCACCTCCGCGAGCACCACGGCCAAGTCTTCGAGGACCCCTTCGAGTGGCTGCGCGACGATGAGGCGCCCGAGGTCGTGGCCCACCTCGAGGCCGAGAACGC
>JBDSVV010000368.1:0-11143 GCA_039927035.1 Ornithinibacter sp.
CTGAACCACGTCACCGACCAGGCCGATGTCGTGCTCGATCCCGTCGAGCACGACCCCCCGACGCCGGGCACCGAGCAACCCCCCGTCCTCTCCCGAGAGCCCAACTGCGAGGGGTCCGTGCTGGTTGAGCAGGCCCACCAGCTCTCGGCCGACCTGACCGGTCAGCACCATGCGGACCACCTCCATCACCTCGGGGGTGGTCACCCGCAGGCCTCCGCGGAACTCGGACTGCAGGCCCAACCGATCGAGCATCGCCTTGATCTGAGGACCGCCGCCGTGGACGACGACCGGGCGCAGGCCCGCATAGCGCAGGAAGGCGACGTCCTGCGCGAAGGCACGCTTGAGGTCCTCGTCGACCATGGCGTTGCCGCCGTACTTCACGACGACCAGCGCCCCACGGAACTGCTCGAGCCACGGGAGCGCCTCGACGAGGGTGGAGGCCTTCGACTGCGCGACGCGCAGTGCGGCGGCGTCGATCGCACCGCGCAGGGCCTGTTCGGGGGGTGTCATGCGTGCTGACCTCCTCAGGTCGAGTAGGCGGAGTTCTCGTGGACGTAGTCGTGGGTGAGGTCGTTGGTCCAGACCGTGGCGCCCTCGGCGCCGGCGTGGAGGTCGATGACGACGAGCACCTCGCGCCGGGACAGGTCGACCAACGAGCGGTCCGCACCGACCCCACCGGCGCGACAGACCTCGACGCCGTTGATCGCGACGTCGAGCGAGGCCGGGTCGAAGACGGCCGTGGTCGTGCCGACTGCGGCGAGCACCCTCCCCCAGTTGGGGTCGTTGCCGAAGACGGCGCACTTGAAGAGGTTGTTGCGAGCCACCGAGCGCGCGACCTCGAGGGCGTCGGCCTCGGACGCGGCCGACCGCACCTCGATGGCGATGTCGTGGTGGGCGCCCTCGGCATCGGCGACCAGCTGGCGGGCCAGCGAGGTGCAGACCTCGGTGACGGCCACCGCCAGGTCCGCCGAGGTGACGCAGACGCCGGAGGCCCCGGAGGACATCAGCAGGACGGTGTCATTGGTGGACATGCACCCGTCGGAGTCGATTCGGTCGAAGGTGAGCGCGGTCGCCGACCGCAGCACGGCATCCAGGTCGGCCGGATCGACGACGGCATCCGTGGTGAGCACGACCAGCATGGTGGCGAGCGAGGGCGCGAGCATCCCAGCCCCCTTGGCCATGCCTCCCACCGACCAGCCGGCGCCCGTCGCCTCGGCCTGCTTGGCCACGGTGTCGGTGGTCATGATCGCCTCTGCCGCAGCGCCGCCACCGCCGGTTGACAGGGCCGCGGCGGCCGCGGTGACGCCCGGCAGGAGCAGGCCCATCGACAGGCGCTCCCCGATCAGCCCGGTGGAGCAGACCACCACGTCGCCAGCCGCGACGTCCAGCAGTGCGCCCACGTGCTCGGCCGTCTGGTGGGTGTCCTGGAAGCCCGGCGCACCCGTGCACGCGTTGGCGCCGCCGCTGTTGAGCATGACCGCATCCACCCGACCGTCGGCGAGCACCTGCCGTGACCAGGTCACTGGAGCGGCCTGGACCCGGTTGCTCGTGAAGACGGCGGCGCCGTGGTGGTGCGGGCCGTCGTTGACGACGAGCGCGACGTCGAAGCGACCCGACGCCTTCAGCCCGGCGGTCGTGCCGGCGGCGCGGAAACCCTGGGGCGCGGTGACAGACATCAGCGAGACCCTCCGGACAGTGACGTGGGGGTGATGACGAGGCCTGCTCGGCGCCAGACCGTGGCCGCGTCGACGGCGCGCTCGACCGGCACGAGGATCCAGTCGGTGTCGAACGTCGAGAACCCGAGCACCGAGATGTCCGCCGACACGAGGGGTTCGAGCACCTCGGCGAACACGCCCACCGCCCCGAACGACAGCGGCCCGGCCACCTCGACGACCTTGAACGGCCCCTCGGCTCGCGCACCTCGTGGCACCACCTCGGTGAGGCAGACCACGGACGTCTCATCGGGCGTGCGCGTCAGGCTGGCGAACGGACCTGTCGCCCAGTCGAACTCGGGCTCCTGACCGGCGGGGAGCCGCACGATCGACACCCGCTCAGGGTGCTCCATGAGGTGCAACGGCATCCGGCTCACGGCGCTACCCCGGCGATGGGAAGGCCGAGTTCCTCGGGGAGGCCCAAGGCGAGGTTGAGGCACTGCACGGCGGCACCTGCAGTCCCCTTGGTGAGGTTGTCGATCGCTGCCACCACCACGACGCGGCCCACTCGCTCGTCCAGCACCACTTGGAGGTGCACGGCATTGCTGCCGACGACGCTCGAGGTGCTCGGCCAACGTCCCGCTGGGAGGAGGTGGACGAAGGTCTCCCGCGCATAGGCCGATGCCCACGCCTCACGCACTGACTCGGCATCCGCGCCCGGACTGACCCGTGCCGTGCAGGTCGCGAGGATGCCACGCGGCATCGGTGCGAGCGTCGGAGTGAACGACACGGTGACCCCCGACCCGCCCGAGGCCGCCGTGAGGTTCTGTTCGATCTCCGGTGTGTGTCGGTGCACTCCCCCGACGCCGTAGGGGGACATCGCACCCATCACCTCCGACCCGAGCAGGTGCGGGCGAAGTGACTTCCCCGCACCGGACGTGCCCGAGGCCGCGACGACCGTGATGTCCTGCACCTGGATCACCCCGGCGGCCAGGCCGGGGGCGAGAGCGAGAGAGACAGCGGTGGGATAGCACCCGGGCACTGCCACCCGCCGCTGACCCCGCAGCTGCTCGCGCTGCTTCCCGCTCGGGGTGAGGAGCTCGGGGAGGCCATACGGCCAGGAGCCGGCATACGGAGTGTCGTAGAAGGAATCCCAGGCAGACCGGTCACGCAGACGGAAGTCGGCCCCACAGTCGATGACGACGGTGGGGTCGTCGAGCTCGGCTGCGAGGGCAGCCGAGTGACCGTGCGGGAGTGCGAGGAACACCGCGTCGTGACCCGCGAGGCCGTCGACCGTGGTGTCCTGGAGGACGCGGTCCGCCAGTGGGGTGAGATGCGGGTGGACCGCGCCGAGTGGCTGACCGGCAGTCGAGGATGCCGTGAGCGCGCCGATCTCGACCTGGGGATGCGCAAGGAGGAGGCGGATCAGCTCGCCACCGGCATATCCGCTTGCCCCAGCGATCGCGACCCGAATCATGTGCATGACTATACAGACTTTAGATACTTCATACACAATATCTTCAGCCGGCACGGTCGACGCTGCTCCCTTCTCGTGGAGGCGGCGAGGTCGCGGTGTGAGCCGGGTTGGGTGGTGTGGGTGCGCCAGTCGGGTGCGCTCCAGGTGCAGACCCCCTCTGGGGCCATGCCCAGGGTCCAGCCGGCGTGGTGTGTGAACCCGTGGTGGGCCGCGCACAACGCGTGCACGTTCGCCTCCACTGTGTGTCCTGTCGGGAACGTGTCCTGTCGGGAACGTGTCCTGTCGGGAACGCGAGGACGTGGTCGAGGTGGCACCGTTTCGCGGGGACGGAGCAGCCGGGGAAGCGGCAGTGCACATCACGGGCTCGCACCACCGCGGCGAGGGCCTTCCCGGGGCGGTAGGTGAACCGGCGCCTGGGGGATCCGTCACACCCGCCAGGGTCTACTCGGCGCACCCGCACCCGGGTGTCCGCATCAGCGAGCACCACCAGGACCTGCTCAGGCAGGATCGACCCCGCCCCGGGTGCCTCCACCGGCCCCGCCACGAACACCACCTGACCCTCGTGTCGGGTCAGGAACGGGTTCGACACGACTTCGAGCCACCCACCCAGGGCCAAACCCAGGTCACGCTCGAGCTCCGCGACCCCCAACGTCTGGGTGGTGTTGATACCCAGACCCAGATCCACCAACACCCCGTCGATGTTCTCGCCGTGAGCACCACCACCGGCTACCGCGACGCCCGTGGAGGCAGGCACAAGGTCCTCGCAGCCCTCCGCAGGCCGCGGGTTGCTGGTGTCGGGTCGGCTGCTGTCGGGTCGTCGGCGCATCAGGTCCTCTGCCGCGGTACGCGGGACCG
Source organism: Ornithinibacter sp. (assembly GCA_039927035.1). Taxonomy (GTDB): domain Bacteria; phylum Actinomycetota; class Actinomycetes; order Actinomycetales; family Dermatophilaceae; genus Fodinibacter. The sequence goes on from JBDSVV010000368.1 coordinate 3,985, forward strand.
GGCGAGTCACCAACGGCGCGATCCCCGCTTCGAGGGGCACGAGGAGCTCGATGACCCTCGCCACGCTCGCGTTCGCCCTCACCAGGTCACTCAACGCGTCCACCCGGGCCGCACCCACCGACCGCTTCCCGCCCCTAGCACCACCAGCACCCAACCCCGCAGCGCCCCCAGCAGGTCCCCGCCGTGTTGGTGTGGGCGTCAGCGGTGAGGTACTCCTGCGCCAGGTCATCGACCGCGGCGACCATCCTCGCGGACAGCTCGTCGGGGACCTCCGCGCTTCAGCGCATCAACCCCGCCGACTCACCCGGCCCCACACTCAGCGACCGACGCGTTGGCGCCGAACGCACAGCGTCCGCTGCGCCGGCCGTGTCCGCCTTCATCGCCGCCCGGCCAGCACGTTCCACCAGGCGGGGCTTCGGCAGGTCGGGCACGTCCGTGGCGTACAGGCGGGCCTCGAATTCCGTGAGGTGCGCGAATCCGACCCCCTGGGAGGCCTGGACCACCCCGGCCACCCGCCACGGCTCCAACACCCCCGCCAGCGCCAGGGAGTGTGTCTGCGGGAGGAGATTCACCAGCCGTCGGGCCCGGTTGAGGTTCGTGCGCATCGCCCGCGGGCTGACCCGGAACTCGGTGGCGAGCATGCTCGCCGCGACCTGATCCGGCTCCGACAACCCGACCGCCCGGTGTCACCACGCCACACCCCACCCCGGGCCCCCACCAGCGCCCGCTGCGCATCCCGCGCCGCCACCAGCTCCGCGGCGTGGGCGTCCATCTGAACAGTGACGCACTCAGCACAACGGTGCACCGCGCTGGCCTGCAGCCCGTGCACCCAGGACGCCACCACCTGGGTCGAGAGCGCGATCACCTCCGCATGCCCCACCGCCATCCCCGCCACCGACCCCAGATCGAACCCCGCAAGAGCACCCGCAACCTCGGCCGGGTGCGCCTCACGCACCGCCGCCACTATCGGGAACCTGTCGATCATGGAACCAACCCTAGGACCACCCACCGACACCGGACCCACCCAAACCCGAGCTCCCACAACCCAACAGGTCACAAGAAGATCACGACCAAGACCGCCCCGTCACCCCTCGAGCGCCGCCGTGAAGAACTGACCTATGGGTCCATTGTTCACGGCTCAGGGGTCAGGCGATGGGGTCCGCGTCTCGCAGGACGAGGTCGAGCATCCGCTCCCCCGGCGCCAGCCCCACCTCTGCCATCGCGCGCAACGACTCGCCCGTGTCGACACCGGCCCGCACGAACCGCCCCGACCACGCGTCGAGATCACCCGAGGCGAGGTCGAGCACCAGGTCCGCGACCTCGCCCTCGCTGGTCCACTCGGTGCGACCGACGTGGGCGTCCATGGACCGGGTCATGTCCGTGCGCACCACGCCGGGCATGAGGTCGAAGGCCCGGATGCCGCGCTCCCACCCCGCGATGTGGGTGGCCCCCGTGAGCCGGGCCAGCGCGGTCTTGCTCACGTTGTAGGCGCTCGCGTCGCCGGACGCGCGCCGGGCAGCGCCGCTGTTGACGTTGATGATCCGTCCGCCCCCAGCTGCGAGCATGTGCGGCGCCACCAGCCAGGTCATGAGGTAGGGGCCAAGGACGTTGACCTCCTGGGTGCCCCACCACTGGTCGGGGTCGGACGCGAAGACGTCGACCTCACCGTCGATGACTCCCGCGTTGTTGACGAGCAGGTCGATGCGGCCCTGCCGCTCGATGATCTCCCCCACCCAGGCCGTGAGCGCGGCGCGGTCGGTGACCGGGGCCACCGCACTGGACCCGCGCTCCACCGCGTAGCCGGCGTCCTCGAGGGCGTTCGCGAGGTGGTGGCCGATGCCCCGGCTGGCACCGGTCACGACGGCCACGAGGTGCCCGCCCTGGCCGGGATCCGTCATGCCCGCTGTACCGCACCGATGGCCGATGCGGCCGAGGCCAGGGCTGCATCGCGCAGGGCACTGACCTCATCTGTCGTGAGGGTGCGGTTCGGCGCCCGGAAGACCATGTGGAAGGCCAGCGACTTGTGGCCGTCGTCGACCTGGTCGCCGCGGTAGACATCGAAGAGCGTGACCGACTCGAGGTGCTCTCCCGCCCCGTCCCTGAGCAGCCGTTGCACCTGCGCGGCAGGCACGGCCTCGTCTACGACGAGCGCGACATCGCTCTGCGCCATGGGGAAGCTGGTGAGGGCGCGTACCTGCACCGTGTCCTCGGACGCCGACGTGAGTACGTCGAGATCCAGCTCGCCGCCTACCGTGCGCGCCGGGAGCCCCAGTGCCGCAAGGGCCTTGGGGTGCAGTTCTCCGACGTGCCCGACCAGGGTGCCGTCATCGAGCGCGACGCGGGCACACCGACCGGGGTGGAACGGCGCGACGGCGTCGGCGCTCACCTCGAGCGAGAGACCAAGTGCTTCACCGATCGTGCGCGCCACCCCGACGACGTCGGAGACGTCCGCGGGTCGCCCCGGGCCCCACCAGCCGGCGTGGTCGCGATCCCCCGCCATGAGCAGGGCGAGGTGGCGCGGCTGTGGCGGCACGGCATCCCGGATGGCGGCCAGCTTCTCCTGCGACGGGCGGATGCCGACCTCCTCGGTCGGCGCCGAGCCCTGTGGCCCTTCAAGTGCCACGACGAGACCGATCTCGAAGATGGCCACGTCACGCGTGCCGCGTGCCACGTTGCGACGCAGCGCGTCGACCATCGTCGCGAGCACCCGGGTGCGCATCAGCGGCTGCTCGTCGGAGAGCGGGTTCGCGAGGCGCACCGTGCGCGCCACCTCGGCCGCGACATCAAGGCCCAACGCGGTGAAACGGTCAGCACCGACGAACGGCGTGCTCCACACCTCACTCAGGCCCTGCCCTGCCAGCACGCCGGCAACGACTCGACGCACCCGCTGGGCGTGCGTGAGTCCGGCGCCGCCGGGGGGTGTCGCGACGATCGACGGGATGCGGTCATAGCCGTGGATGCGAGCAACCTCCTCGACGAGGTCCTCGGCGCTGCTCAGGTCGGGGCGCCACGTCGGCGGCACGACGGTGAGGGTTCCGGTGGAGTTGGTGACCGTGCAGCCGATCGACTCCAGGATCTCCACGACCGTCGATGCCGGGTAGTCGACGCCCACGATCCGCGACGGGAACTCGATGGACATGGTGACCGGCGCCGGGGTGGACGGGGTTCCCACGTCGGTGACGTCGAGATCCACGACCCCGCCACCGTGCTCCACGAGGAGGTCGACCGCAAGCTGGGCCGCAGCGGCCGCGAGCATCGGGTCCACCCCGCGCTCGAAGCGCCGCGACGCCTCGGACGGGAGCCGGTGCCCGCGCGCGGTCCGGGCAACGGTGACGGGGTCGAAGTGTGCTGCCTCGATGAGGACGTCGGTGGTCGAGGCACCCACCTCTGTCTCAGCGCCGCCCATGACGCCCGCGATCGCGACGGCGCGCTCGCCGCCCCGGTCGGTGATGAGCAGGTCCTCGGGCCGTAGTGCCCGCTCGACCTGGTCCAGGGTCGTGAGCCGCTCGCCCGGGCGGGCGCGCCGCACGACGACCGGCGGGGTCAGTGCTGCCAGGTCGAAGGCGTGCAGCGGCTGGCCGAGACCGAGCATGACGTAGTTGGTCACGTCGACCGGCAGCGAGATCGGTCGCATCCCCGCCTCGGTGAGGCGCACCGCCATCCAGCGCGGGGTGGGCGCCGAGACGTCGATGCCCCGCACGACCCGGGCGACGTAGCGGTCGCAGCCGTCACGGCCGCGAAGCGGCGCATCGTCTCGCAGGTCGATGGGGAACCCTCTCTGGGTGGCCTGCGGCGCCTTCGCGGCGAGCGCCAACGCGGGGTCGGTGAAGACGGCGCCGGTGGCGTGCGAGTACTCCCGCGCGATGCCACGGACCGAGAAGCAGTAGCCCCGGTCCGGGGTGACGTTGACCTCGACCGTCTCCCGGTCCAGACCGAGGAGCGCGATGGCGTCCGCGCCGGGTGTGAGAGCGGCCAGGGTCGCGGGGTCTGCGGCGAACCTCCGGGTCAGCACGAGGATGCCGTCGTGGTCCTCCCCGATGCCGAGCTCGCGCTCGGAGCAGATCATGCCGGCCGACACGTGGGCGTAGGTCTTGCGCGCGCTGACGGTGAGCGGCCCCTGCGGTGTCGAGATGACCCCGCCGGGGAGGATGACGACGACGACGTCGTCGACCTCGAAGTTGTGGGCGCCGCACACGATGCCCTGCGGCTCCCCGGTGCCGTTGGCGTCACCGACGTCGACGGTGCACCAGTTGATCGTCTTGCCGTTCTTCTGTGGCTCGGCCACCCGGCTGAGCACGCGGCCGACGACGAGGGGTCCGGTGACCCCGGCCGTGTGCAACCCTTCCTCCTCCAGCCCGACCCGCACCAGGTCAGCGGCCACCTGCTCACCGGAGGCGCTGCCGGGCACTGCCACGTAGTCGCGCAGCCAGTCGATCGGAACGCGCATCAGATCTCCATCCCGAACTGTGCGTCGAAGCGCACGTCTCCCTCGATCATGTCTCGCATGTCACTCACACCCGTGCGGAACATCAGCGCACGGTCGATGCCCATGCCGAAGGCGAAACCGGTGTAGCGGTCAGCATCGACCCCGCAGGCGGTGAGGACATTGCGGTTGACCATGCCGCAGCCTCCCCACTCGATCCAGCCGGTGCCCTTGCACGTGCGGCAGTGCGGGTCCCCGCCCCGACAGACGAAGCAGCGCAGGTCCATCTCGGCGCTCGGCTCGGTGAACGGGAAGAACGACGGCCGCAGTCGGGTGGTGATGCCCTGCCCGAAGAGCTCGGTCGCGAGGCGGTCCAGGGTGCCCTTCAGGTGCGCCATGGTGATGCCCTCGTCGACGGCGAGTCCCTCGACCTGGTGGAACGCCGGCATGTGGGTGGCGTCGAGCTCGTCGGTGCGGAACACCCGCCCGATGGCGGCGACGTAGACCGGGACCCCGCGCTCGAGGAGGGTGCGCGCCTGCACCGGCGAGGTGTGCGTGCGCAGCACCAGCCCCCCGTCGGGCGGGTCGACGTAGAACGTGTCCTGCATCTGGCGCGCCGGGTGGTCCGCGTCGAAGTTCAGGGCGTCGAAGTTGAACCACTCCGCCTCGATCTCCGGCCCCTCGGCGATCTCCCAACCCATCCCGACGAACAGGTCGGCGATGCGCGCCGACATCATCTCGATCGGGTGGCGCCGACCGAGCGGGCGGCGACCGGTGGGCAGCGTGACGTCGACGGACTCCTCGGTGAGGATGCGTTCGTCGCGCTCTGCCTCGAGCTCGACCTGACGGGCCCTGAACGCCTGCGCGACCCGCCCGCGTGCCGACCCGACCCGCTTGCCGGCATCAGCCTTCGCGCTCGGGGGCAGGGCGCCGATCTCCCGGTTGGCGAGAGCGAGGGCACTCCTGTCGCCCTGGTGGGTGGTGCGCGCGGCCTTGAGGTCAGCGAGCGAGGTCGCGGCGGCGGCGGCACCCAGCGCGGCGGTCACGGCATCCTCGACGGCCTGCGGGTCCAGGGCAGCGACCTCGACCGGGTCGTAACTGGTGTTGGGTCCAGACATGGGGGGTCCACTTCAGGCGGGGGTGGGGCGCGCCCGAGTCTAGGAGGTCGGGCGCCGGAGGGACCCCGGTGCTCACTCCTGCGGCCGGGTCAGTGCGGGAGCGGATGCCGGACGGAAGCGGATGCCGTGCCGGGGCGACCCCGGATCACCCCTGGGTCACCTGGAAGGCCCGCGGTCCACCGGACTCACGTAGGCGAACCGCGGTGAGCCCCGCCAGGGCGATCAGCACGCCGATCAACGCGACCGCCACGAAACCGCCGCCGAAGCCGAACCGGTCGATCGCCACGCCGGCGAACGGCGCGCCCATGGCCCCGCCGGCGGTCATGAACGAGCCGTGCCACCCCATCGCCTCGCCGCGCACCTCAGCCGGCACCAGGCGACTGGACTGGTCGATCGTCGCGGTGATCGTGGGTGCGCAGAGCAGGCCCGCCACGAAGCTGATCCCGGCCAGGCCCCAGGGGGAGGTGGCGAGCGCCATCGGCGCGGTCACGACGGCCAGCGCAGCGAGCAGCGCGAAGGGGGAGATCGGGCGGTGCAGTGCGCCGTAGGTGAGCCCGCCGATGAGGGACCCCGCACCCCACAGCAACAGCACGATGCCGATCCGCGACGTGGCGTCGAAGTCACGCATCGCGGCGACGATGGAGATGTCCGAGCCGCCGAGGACCACTGTCGAGGCCATCGCGGTGAGGCACATCGCGAGGAATGGAAGCTTGAACCACGATGCTCGGGGGCCGGCCTTGGCAGGCGCAGCACGTTCGGTGTCGCTGCGCAACGGTGGGTCGACCACCCACATGGCGGCCCCCGCGAGGACGCCCAGCATCTGTGTCGTGAACAGGACCCACGCGGTGGACCACTGGGTGGCCGCCCACACGGCCAGGGCGGGAGCCACCATGAACGACAGCTCCACGGCAGCGGAGTCCAACGAGATCGCGGTGCGCCGATCTGCCTCGGGGACGGCCGCGATGACGGCCTGCCGAGTGATGGAGAAGGTGGGGACGACGAACAGCCCGGCGAGCAGCGCGAGGGCGAGGAGGGGCCAGTAGCCGACGAAGGGCGCGATGCTCCAGCACACGAGCGCGACGACGATCGAGGGTGCCACCACCCTCCGGAGTCCGTGACGGTCCAACAGCTTCCCCCGCCACGGCCCACTGACCGCGATGGCCACGGTGGCAACGGCCGTGAGAAGGCCTGCAGCGGCATACGACCGTCCCAGGGTCGTCACGACGTGAACGGTCAGCAGGATGCCGCCGGCGAACACCGGACCGCGCACCAGGGTGCCCAGAATCAGCACCTGTCGCAGCGGCCTGCTGGCCAGTGCCCGTCGGTAGGGCGCGAAGGACACTGAGGACACGGGGGACACTCTGACACCCCGAGGGGAAGCCCGCCATCGGGGCATCAGGTCGGGCGTCTCGTGCCCCGTCGCGTGGGGAGCGCGGGGGAGCTGATCTTTTGACCTGGTCAAGAAACGGTGCCACGGTGGGGGTGGTGATGACGGAGCCGAATCCCACGTGAGCAAGGAGAAACCATGACGACCACCGATCCGTATGGAGAGGGTGCCGCACTGGGCACCCCCACGGGCTCGACGATGGCGAACGGGGCCCCCGCCGAGAACGACCAG
>JBDSVV010000369.1:0-2819 GCA_039927035.1 Ornithinibacter sp.
GGGCCGGGCACCGGGCGGCGTGGCGGACCGGGACGGGGGACGGGGATGGGCGCGGGAGCGGGCTGCTCACCGGGCTGCTCGGTCGTGTCCGGCCCCGCGCTCTCCGGTGTGCTCTCCGGGCTGGTCACCAGGCTCCCTCTGTGGGCGTGGCCTGGGTCTGGGAGGTGTCCACGGCCCCAGCGTAGTCAACGCCCGCAGCCCGGGCCGAACCACCGCCATCGCTGTGCAGGACGATCCAGGTCACCAGTGCCGCCACCATCACGACCGTGAGCAGGACGGTTGCGAGGAGACGTCGGCGACGACGCCGGACGGCGCGTTCGCTCCTGCGGGCCAGCTGGCGCTGGGCGCCCGCCCGAGCCAGCTGGCTGCGCCGTCGCTTCTTGGTGACCACGCTGGGAGTCTAGGACGTGCAGGGCCTGCGGAAGCGGTCCACCTGCGCGCCGAGGTGCCCCTGCTCGGTAGGCTGCGGTGTTCGACTGATCACCTGGTCGTCCCCCACAGATCCCAGCAGGACAGGAGCACCGACCCGTGCTGATCGCAGGCTTCCCCGCCGGACCGTGGGCCACCAACTGCTACGTGGTGGCCACCGGACCGGGAGCCGAGTGCGTGGTGGTCGACCCGGGGAAGGACGCCGCCCCGGGGGTCGCGGACATGGTTCGCGAGCACCGTCTCAAGCCGGTCGCCGTGCTGGTCTCGCACGGCCACATCGACCACATGTGGTGCGTGGCGCCCGTGGCCGGGACGTACGACGCGACGGCCTACATCCATCCGCGCGACAGGCACCTGCTCTCCGACCCGATGGCCGGGATGTCCCGCGAGACGGCCGGCATGCTGCTCGGCGGCAGCTATGAGTTCGCCGAGCCGGACGACGTCGCAGAGCTTCAGGACCTGCAGACCCTCGAGCTGGCTGGGATGCGCTTCGTCGTGGACCACACGCCCGGGCACACCGAGGGCTCGGTCACCTTCCGGACGCCGTACGACGAACCGGGTCAGCCCGACATCTCGGAGCTGATGTTCTCGGGTGACCTGCTCTTCGCGGGCTCCATCGGCCGGACCGACCTCCCCGGTGGCGACCACCGGACCATGCTGCGCAGCCTGCGGGACAAGGTGCTCCCGCTGCAGGACGACATCGTCGTGCTCCCGGGCCACGGCGAGCAGACCAGCATCGCCCGCGAGCGGGCCACCAACCCCTTCCTGCAGGACCTGTTCGACGCCGCCGACGGTGGCACCGCCAGCCCGGCCCCGAACCGAGGCCTCTGAGCCATGACCAAGCCGACCCCGCTCAGCGGGTTCCCCGAGCTGCTGCCCGCGCAACGCCGAGTGGAGCAGCACATCACCGACAGCCTGCGTCGTACCTTCGAGCTGCACGGGTTCGCCAGCCTGGAGACGCGCTCCGTCGAGCCGATGGACCAGCTGCTGCGCAAGGGGGAGACCTCCAAGGAGGTCTACGTCCTGCGCCGACTGCAGGAGGGTGACGAGAGCACCGACTCCGGGATGGGCCTGCACTTCGACCTCACCGTGCCGTTCGCGCGCTACGTGCTGGAGAACTCCGGCAAGCTGGAGTTCCCGTTCCGGCGCTACCAGATCCAGAAGGCGTGGCGCGGTGAGCGGCCGCAGGAGGGCCGCTACCGCGAGTTCACCCAGGCCGACATCGACGTGGTGATGCGCGACGAGCTGCCGTTCCACTTCGACGTCGAGGTGGCGCGGGTGATGGCGGAGGCGCTGTCGGCCCTGCCGCTGCCGCCGATGCGGTTGAGGGTCAACAACCGCAAGCTGATCGAGGGGTTCTACCGCGGTATCGGGGCCCCGGACCCGGCGGCGGTGATCACCATCATCGACAGGCTCGACAAGCTGCCGCGTGAGGCGGTGGGCGAGCTGCTGGTCGCGGACGGGGGGCTCACCGAGGAGCAGTCCGCCCAGTGCCTGCGGTTGGCGGACATCGAGACGACCGACTCGTCATTCGCGACGGCGGTGCGTGAGCTCGGCGTCAGTGACGACCTGCTCGAGACCGGCATCGGCGAGCTGGCGGCTGTCGTGGACGGATGCGCGTCCGTCAACGGCGAGCGGTTCCAGGTGGTCGCCAGCCTGAGCCTCGCGCGCGGCCTCGACTACTACACCGGCACCGTCTTCGAGATCTACATGGACGGTTTCGAGAACCTCAAGTCGGTGGGCGGCGGCGGTCGGTACGACGCGCTCGCCACGGACGGCCGCACGACCTACCCCGGTGTCGGCATCTCCTTCGGGATCTCGCGAACCCTGGTGCCGCTGCTCAACCGCGGACTGCTCACCGGCGACCGGGCAGTGCCGTCGGCCGTCCTGGTGGCCCTCGTGGACGAGGATGGACGCGAGACGAGCAACCGGGCAGCCCAGCGACTGCGAGCCAGAGGCATCCCCACCGAGGTCGCCGCCAGTGCGCAGAAGTTCGGCAAACAGATCCGGTACGCCGAGCGGCGCGGCATCCCGCACGTGTGGTTCCCCGGCGCCGAAGGGGCGAGCGACCAGGTCAAGGACATTCGCAGCGGTGACCAGCTGGACGCCGACGTCGACACGTGGAACCCCCCCAGCGCGGACCTGCTGCCGCAAGTGAGCCAGACCTACCCCCACGAGGAGCAACACCAGTGATCCGCACACACGACGCAGGCAGCCTGCGCGCCGAGCACGTCGGGCAGACCGTCACCCTCGCCGGGTGGGTAGCCCGGAGACGCGACCATGGTGGCGTGGCCTTCATCGACCTGCGCGAGGCCTCAGGGGTCGTCCAGGTGGTGATCCGCGACGAGGAGGTCGCACACCAGCTGCGCTCGGAGTACTGCGTGAAGATC
>JBDSVV010000370.1:0-2544 GCA_039927035.1 Ornithinibacter sp.
AGACCATCGACGGGATCGACGTTTACGACCTCACGGCACCTCTGGCCTAGTCGCAGTGCCGTTGGGCACGCCGGTGGACGGCGGTTGTTCGCGCTGAGAGCTCTCCCCCAAGCCTCGCAGCGTGTCAAAGATGTCGTCACAGGTTCGCCCCGTCGGGCAACGCCCCACCTCGCGGTAGAACTCGGTGCCGAGAACGACCGATTGCAGCCAGTGCGGGAGGGCCAGTAGGAGGCGCAGGGTGCGTGGGCCGCCCTGAGCCTGGCTCGCGTGCGCGGCGAGGGATGCCCGCTTGGCCGGAAGGTAGGCGCGCACATCTACCCGGTGGGTGATGGCTGACCGCTCGGTGAACGCTTGGCTCATGTCGGGAAGTCGCGGCGTCGGCAGTATCCGCGAGAGCAGACGCATCACGCCGACGACCCGCACCAGCACGGTCCGATCAAGGGTGGCCTCCAGGAGAATGGGCGTGCCCGCTAACTGCGCAGCGACGGCTCCGACCCGGTGGACTTGAAGGTGGTCTGGGTGGCCGTAGCCGCCCGCAGCGTCATAGGTGGTGAGCACGTCGGCCCGCTCCTCGATCAAGATCCGAGCGAGCTCGCGAGCTATCGGGTCAGGATCCTTGGTCGAGAATGCCGCTGAGGCTGCGCTGGTCGACCCGGAGTCGGGGTATCCCAACGCTTCGGTGCGGGCCACGCCAAGGGCTGCTGCCGATGCGAGTAGCTCCTGGAGACGCAGAGACCCAAGGCTGGCGGGCGCGATATCGGCGCTCAGACCCGCCTCACCGTTCGTAGCGACGACCAGCACCACGCGGTGTCCCTCGGCTACCGCGCGGGCCAGTGTCCCGGCGGTGAGGAGCGCCTCGTCGTCCGGGTGGGCGTGAAAGGCGACGACCGTGAATGCCTCGTCGAGGGGACTAGTCATGATCGTCTTCCCGGCAATGTGATAGAACGAGCGGATTCGAGGCGTAAGGCAGCCACGCGATACAGCTCGTCGGTGCGCCGACACGCTTCGTCCCAATCATGGTGGGGAGGCACGCTCGTGTTGTGGTGCGCGATCCTTCTCCGCAGGGATTCATCGGTGAGGAGGTCGACGACGTGGGTCACCATGTCCGCGTCTTTGGCACCCAGCAGCCCCTCCACGCCGTGAGTGATGTACTCACCGACGCCGGAGTGGCTGCTTGCCACCACTGGAAGCCCGTGGGTGCGTGCCTCCAGTGGCGCGATCCCGAATGACTCGAGCTCGGCCGGCGCCCAGAAGAGCGATGCTTGATCAAGATGGATACGGATGGCGTCGCGGTCCAACCGTCCGGTGATGGTGACCCAGTCCTGGAGATGGTGTCGCTGAAGGTATCGCTCCATACGAGCGCGTTGTGGACCGTCGCCGATGATCACGGCCCGTGCATCGATCTCCGTTGTCTGCTCGCGCACCTTCCCCAGCATCGCGGCCAGCGGCAGCGCTCGTTTCACGCGGGTGAGTCGCATGACGCTCAGAATCGTCAGCGGCCCTGAAGCGGCCCCGGTGCGCGAGTCGACCGGTGGGTGCGGCTTGGCCCATTCGGCAAGATCGACCGCGTTCGGAAGGACATGAACCCGATGGCTACAACCGAGCATCTCTTGCACGGGCGAGGCTGCCACGCTGCTGACAGCCGACCACGTGACCGGCCACTCCCGCAGTCGCATGGTGCCTTGAGCAAGCGCCGGCAACGGCCCCAAGCGCGTCCACACGGAGTGGACGGTGATCAACGTGGGGATCCGCAGCCTCCCAGCGATGTACGCGGCCATGGTCGAGAACGGCGAGACAACCGAGACGTGCACGTGCACGACATCGGGCCTGGTCGCGCGCAGTGCTCGCTCGAGCTGTGTCCATGACCGAGTCAGCCCTGCGGGGTGAGGGTCTGAGCCGGACACCCGGTGGACCCACTCGGGGTCCGCGGGGTCCCCGATAGCTCGTGGGGTCAGCGTGAGGATCTCCGCGTGGTCTCTCCGCTGACTTTGTCGAGTAGCGAGATCACGGACATGGAGCTCGATGCCGCCTACGCGTGGGAGGTAGCAGTCGGTGACGTGGAGGACGCGCATCAGGAACGACCTCCACCCGCGGAGAAGACGGGATTCTGTCGGAGCGATCCACGGCATGCCCAGCACCAGGCAGCGAGGACGACCCCGCCGACGGGGATCTCGAAGGCGAAGGTGAGCAGGCGGTAGAGCAGCACCCCGGCGACCACACCGGCAGGAGTGCCGCCGAGCAGTAGCAGCGTGCTTGTGAGGCCCACTTCGACGACTCCGACGCCCCCGGGGGTGAACGGGATCAGCGTCAGCACTCGCTCCGCCGTGAACCCGACCAGGACAACAGCTGGAGCGACACCGGCGCCGGTCAAGCCGAGGCACGCCCACAGCAGGGCCAGGAGAGCGCCGGTGTAAAGCGCCATGCCCAGGGACAGACGATGCCACCGGTGGGCAATCACGTTGCGGCACTCGGATGCGGTGCTGACGAGGAAGGGCGCAAATGTTATCCGCCGCGACGACCCACAACTGTAGAGCACCCAGTTCG
>JBDSVV010000371.1:0-11961 GCA_039927035.1 Ornithinibacter sp.
GGCCTGCGCAGCATACAGCTCGGCGGCCTTGGCGTCGAAGTCTGCGGAGGTCTCCTTGGCGTAGCCATCAGCCGAGGGCCCGGTGTCCTCGACGTCGATGCGCAGGAACTCCGCGCCCATCGACTCGACCTGCTCCCCCACCTCGGGGCGCGCGTCGAAGGCGCGCACCACGGCGCCCAGCGAGCTGGCGGTGCCGATCGCGGCGAGACCGGCGACTCCGGCCCCCACGACGAGCACCATGGCCGGGGGCACCTTGCCGGCAGCGGTCACCTGACCGGTGAAGAACGAGCCGAACTCGTGCGCCGCCTCGATGACCGCGCGGTAGCCGCCGATGTTGGCCATCGAGGAGAGGACGTCCAGGGACTGGGCGCGGGAGATGCGCGGCACGGCATCCATCGCCAGCGCGGTGACGCCGCGGGCGGAGAGCCGCTCGACGAGATCGGGGCTCAGGGCCGGGGCGAGCAGGCAGATGAGCACCTGACCCTCGCGAAGCCGCTCGACCTCGCCCGAGTCGGGCGCGTTGACCTTCAGGATCACGTCCGTGTTCCAGACGGCCTCACCGATCACGTCTGCCCCGGCCCGGACGTAGGCCCCGTCCTCGAAGCTGGCAGCAGCACCCGCCCCCTCCTGCACGAACACGGCGTAGCCGAGCCCGACGAGCTGCTCGACGGTGCGCGGCGTCGCGGCCGCCCGGCTCTCACCCGGCCGTGACTCTCGGGGTACTCCAATGCGCACAGCAGTTCCTCTCGGGTCGATCAGGACGTCCCGAACCTATCGTGCGAGGCATCGGCCCGCGGAAGGCACTACCGTCAAGGAGATGACCGAGGAAAGCACACACCCCGAGCCCGTCCCCACCACCGCCCCGGCCCCCGACGCACCCGAGGATGCCGGGGCCGGCATCTTCGACCTGACGACCTTGGCGAACAGCCTGCTCGCGGACGCGCGGCGGGACCCGCACGGGCGCGCCTCATCCGTCGTGCTCAGGGGGCCCAGAATGCGCTCGGTGCTCATGGCGCTCACCTCCGGCAGTGGCCTCGGTGAGCACAGCTCTCCACCTGCGGCATCCCTGCACGTCATCAGCGGGTCGGTGCGCCTGCACTCCGACGAGCAGGAGTGGGTGCTCTCCTCCGCCCAGATCGTCCCCATCCCCCCGGACCGTCACGCAGTGGATGCGCTGGAGGACAGCGTGTTCCTGCTCACGGTGAGCTTGGACACGCAGTCCTGACGAGGCGACGAGGGGGCGACCAGCTCGGTCGCCCCCTCGTCGCGTCGTCGGCTCCGGGTCAGCCCTGCGAGCGGGTGAAACCGCTGCGCTCGGCCGCGCTCTCGTCGTAGAACCACACGTCGGGCTCGGCGGAGTCGTAGCCGGGATCACCCGGGGCCCGGAACGTCATGGTGTCGCGGTAGGCCTGGACCGGGTGGTCCAGCGGCTGGGAGCGGTCCTCGATCGGTGCCGCTGAGCCCACCCCGAACCCGCCGTCGCGCAACTCGGTGAAGGAGGAGACCCGTCGCCCGGCAGGCTCCTCCTCCGAGTCGGCACCACTTGACCCCACGTCGGTCGCCGAGGCGCCTGAATCGGCGGCCTCGGTCACCCCACCCTCGGAACCGGCCGGCCCCTGTTCTCGGGACTCGAGGTCGGCGCGGTCCTGCGCCAGGCGGTCGCCCCGCTCGTGGTTCTCATCGAGCAGCTCGCCCTCGTCCGCGCTCCAGTCCTTGGTCGGGGTGTCGTCGTATCGCTCCTCGCTCACCTGCTCGGCTCCGCCCTCGACGGGGGTGCTGGCGATGCCCCCCTGCTCAGCGCTCTCGCCGACGTCCGAGGTGGCAGTCCCATCGCCGCCAGCCACGTGGTCGTGGTCAGCATGGTCGTGGTCGTCGTCGTGCCCCGAATGGTCAGCATGGTCGTGGTGGTCGTCGTGCCCCGAATGGTCGTCGTCGCGGTCGTGCTCGGAGACCTCGCCGGCTCGCTCGTCCTCTGACCCCGCGTCGGCGTCCTCCGCCCGTGCCGGGAGGTCGGTCCGCTCGACCGGAGGTGACTGCTCGGAGGCCATGATCGGCTCGGTCGACGCGAACTCATCGGGGTCGGCGATCATCGCCATTTCACCGTCGGGCGCCCCGACGTCTGCGGTGTTGTGCTCCCCTTCTCGGTCCTGCGAGAGCGGCGCGTCTGAATCGGGCTGCTGTGTCTGGCTCATGTCCCTCACAGTGCCCCGGTCGGTCCCGTCGTAAACCTCCTGCCCGACCTCGTCACGGAAATCGGCCGCAGAAGCCACCCGAGAGCTCTCCCCGTCGTCGGTGCCGGGCGACCCGTCCGCGGGCTGAGTGCCGGGCGACCCGACGGCGGCGCCACCGAGCGCTCCAGCGGTCGGAGCGGTGCTCGCCCACTCGCCGGTGGGCTCCGCCGCGGTCGCCCCAGCGGCCTCGTGTGCACTCGCGTCGGCCTCCTCGCGGGCCGCACGACGCTCGGCACGCGTCGGGGGGGCGTCATCCACGGGCGGCAGCGACGAGTCGTCGACGTCGGGGTCGATCTCGTCCGCTCGGCGCAGCTGCGCCTCGTAGTCGCGCCGGGTGGCCTCGGCCTGGTCCCGGTGGGCACTCGCCTCCGACTCCAGGGCAGCCGCCTCGCGCGCCTTCCGGTCCGCCTCGGCACGCACCACGGCGGCCCGTTCCTCCGCCTGCTCCGCGAAGGACGCCTGACCGGTCACCGTCGCAGCGAGCTCCCCGGCGTCAGATCGGATGCCGGCTGCCTCCACCCGCTGCTCCTGCTGCTTGCGGGACCGGCTCGCAAAGAAGAGGCCGATGGCGATGGCCAGGACGACCACGACAGCGATGAACGCCAGCAGGAGGAATAGGGGGCCACGCATGGAGATGTCCTGTCCTTGGGCGCGCCCCCTCTCGGGGCCCGCTCGCGGCACAACCTACCGTTCTACAGCCCCAGTTCCGCGACGGTGGCCGCACGCATCTCGACCTTGCGCACCTTGCCGGTGACGGTCATCGGGAACTCCTCGACGACGCGCACGTAGCGCGGGATCTTGTAGTGCGCCAGCTTTCCCGTCGCGAACTCGCGGACCGCCTCGGCCGTGAGCGGCGCGGCCCCCTCGCGCATCCGCACCCAGGCGCAGAGTTCCTCGCCGTACTTCTCGTCGGGAACCCCGATGACCTGGGCATCGAGCACATCCGGGTGCGTGTAGAGGAACTCCTCGACCTCGCGCGGGTAGACGTTCTCCCCGCCCCGGATCACCATGTCCTTGATCCGGCCGGTGATCTCGACGAAGCCGTGCTCGTCCATCACGGCGATGTCGCCGGTGTGCATCCAGCCGTCGGCGAGCACCTCCGCCGTCTTCGCGGGCTCCTCCCAGTAGCCGAGCATCACCGAGTAGCCCTTGGTGCAGAACTCTCCCGCCTCCCCTCGCGGCAGCGTCTCGCGCGTGAAGGGGTCGACGACCTTGATCTCGAGGTGGGGGTGCACCGACCCGACCGTGCCGACCTTGCGCTCGAAGCTGTCGTCGGTGCGGTTCTGGGTCGACACCGGCGAGGTCTCGGTCATGCCGTAGCAGATCGTCATCTCCTCGATGCCCGAGTCGATGAGCTTGCTCATCATCGATGCCGGGCAGGGCGAGCCCGCCATGATGCCGGTGCGCACGCTGCTGATGTCATAGGTCTCGAAGTCCGGCAGCGACCACTCGGCGATGAACATCGTCGGCACGCCGTAGAGCGAGGTGCACTGCTCCTCGGCGACGGCCTGGAGGGTCAGGGCGGGGTCGAAGCCCGCTGCGGGGATGACCATGCACGCACCGTGTGACGTGGCCGCGAGGTTGCCCATCACCATCCCGAAGCAGTGGTAGAACGGCACCGGGATGCAGACGCGGTCGGCCTCGGTGTATCCGCAGATCTCGCCGACGAGGTAGCCGTTGTTGAGGATGTTGTGGTGGGACAGGGCCGCACCCTTGGGAAAACCTGTTGTGCCGGAGGTGTACTGAATGTTGATGGCGTCATGGGGATCGAGCTCGGCAGCGACCATGGCCAGGCGTTCCGGGCTGACAGCCTCGGCCCGGTCGAGCAGGTCGGTCCACGACTGCTGCCCGATGACCACGACGTGCTCCAGGGCGGGGCACTCCGCCCGTGACCCCTCGACCATTGCCGGGTAGTCCGAGCCCTTGAACGACTCGGCGACGACGACCATGGCGATACCGGCCTGGCGCAGCACGTAGGTCACCTCGTGCGAGCGGTATGCCGGGTTGATGTTGACGAGGATCGCCCCCACCTTGGCGGTGGCGAACTGGGTGAGGGTCCATTGCGCACAGTTCGGGGCCCAGATGCCGACCCGGTCACCCCTCTCGACGCCGAGGTCGATGAGCCCACGGGCCAGGCGGTCGACCTCGGCACCCAGCTCGGCATACGTCATCCGCAGCCCCTGGGCGCGGTCGACCAGGGCCTCGCGGTCGGGGAACCGTGCCACCGTCGCATCCAGGTTCGCCCCGATGGTCTGCTCCAGCAGCGGCGGCTCGAGGGTGCCCACGGTGTGCGAGAGCGATGGGTCCGGCGTGGTGCGCGACATCGTCGTCCTTTCGGCGTGGGGCCTACCACCCCAGCCAACACGGCGAGGAGCGCGGTGGCAACCGACGGGGTGATGGAACCTGCTCAGGAACGGGTGGGACGGGAGAGCAGGTCGAGCACCCCCGCCAGGAGCACCTCGCGCAGCGAGGGTGGGCACACGTCGAGCAGCGCGTTGATCGGTGCCATCTGCTGGGGCAGCGCGACCCCCCCACCGTCACCGGCCAGACCCGCCGCGCCGAGCAGTGCGGCGAACCCGGCCTCGTCGAGGGTCGAAGGATCCAACGAGGCGACGAGACCAACCAGCGCGGGGTCGACCGCGACGGGTCCGGCACGCCGGGCAGCCGCGGTGGCCTCCTGCAGGGCCACGACGAAGTCGGGCACGGAGGGAGCAGTGGCCGCCGACAGCGTCATGTGGAGCGTCGCCGGCAGGTCGCGGTAGCTGAGCTGAGGCTGCACGAACCACCCACGGGCGAGCATCTCGTCTGCGAGGGTGAAGACGTCGCACGAGCCGTCGGTCGTGAGCGCGAGCAGGGTCGACTCCGGTTCGGCGAAGACCCGTAGACCCTCGACCTCGCGGACTGCGTCGGCGAGCTCGAGGGTGGCCCGCCGCGCCTGGGCAGCGAGGTCGCGGTAGCCGGCGAGGCCGATCCGGTGCGTGACGGCCCAGGCCGCCGCGAGCGGCCCGCCGGACTTCGTGGACTGCATCGTCGTGTTGAGCATCGTGTAGCCCGGCCACTCGGCAGACGCGAAGAAGTGCGAGCGTCGCAGGGCGGCGGTGCGGTGCAGCACGATCGAGACGCCCTTGGGCGTGTAGGCGTACTTGTGGAGGTCGACGCTCAGGCTCGTGACACCGTCGACGGCGAAGGTCCACGGGGGCACGCCGTCCAGGTGGGGCAGGACCCAGCCGCCGATGCACGCGTCCACGTGGCAGCGAATGCCGTGTGCCGAGGCGATCGCCGCGAGCTCGGGGATGGGGTCGATGACGCCGTGGGCGTAGGACGGCGCCGACCCGACGAGGAGGACCGTTGTCTCGTCGATCGCGGCCTCCGTCGCGGCGACGTCTGCCTTCATCGTCACGGGGTCGACCTCGACGACGACCGTGCGCACCCTGAAGAACTTCGCGGCCTTGAGGAACGCTGCGTGTGCGGTCGACGGCAGCACCATGCTGGGCGAGGCACCCTCCGGGACGCTGGCGGCTCCGTCCCGCGCGGCGAGCACCGCGAGGAGGATCGACTCCGTCCCCCCGGAGGTGACGGACCCGGCATACCCCTCGGGTGCGTCCAGGAGGGCCCCCGCCATCGCAACGAGGTCGTTCTCCATGGTCGCCAACGACGGGAAGGCCGTGGGGTCGAGCCCGTTCGAGCCGGCGAACATCGCGAGTGCCTCGAGCCCCAAGGCGTCGGCCTCCTCCAGACCCGAGTCGTAGACGTAGGCCAGCGTGCGCCCACCGTGCACCGGCAGGTCGGCCGCCTGCATCGCGCGCAGCGCCTCGCGCACCGCGTCCGCCGAGAGACCTCCGAGAGGGTCGACGCCCGTGTCGCCCTGAGCCACATCGTCATCCGTCACCGGGACACCTCCACATCGAGCCGATACCTGCGCAGGACCACGAGCGAGAGGGCGACGAGCACCGCCGGCACCAGGGTGAACCCCCACGCAATCGCCGTGCGCGCCGAGTCGGGCTGTGCCGCAAGCCCGTCGGTGGAGGACACATAACCTCCGGCCGCCAACAGACCGGCATACAGGAAGGGACCGAAGGCCAGACCGAGGGTCTCTGCGGCCGTCCACACGCCGGTGTAGACACCGGCTCGGTCCTCGCCGGTGCGCGCGGTGTCGGCGGCTGCGACGTCGGGCAGCATCGCCAGCGGAAACATCTGGCAGGCGGCGTAGCCCACCCCGACGACGGCGACGCTGAGAGCCGCGGCGACGACGCCGATCCTCAGGGTGAACAGGGTGGCGAACGCCCCCCGGCCAGCAGCACCGAGCCCCAGAGGTAGCCGGTGCGTTTGCCGTGGCGCTCCCCCACGCGCTGCCAGATCGGCGTCACGAGGAGTGCAGGAGCCACGAAGCAGACGAAGAGCACGGTCGACAACGCGCTGCGGCCGAGGATCACCCGGGCCACGTAGTCGACTCCGGCGAGCATGGCGCCGATCGCCAACGCCTGGATGACGAACCCGAGGAGCAGGGTGCGGAAGTCGCGGGCCGCCACCACGACCCGCAACTGGTCTTGCAGACTGCCCCCGGCGGTCGCGGCCCGGCTCATCGTGGTGTGCCTGGTGCCCCACCACGCGCCGAGGGTGCCGATGAGGATCAGCCCACCCACGAAGACACCGACCCCGCGGTAGCCCCAGGCGGGGCCGAGGGCGTCGCGCACGAGCGGCGACAGACCGCCGCTGAGGAGGATGGCGAGGGCGAGGATCGCGACGCGCCAGGTCATCAGGCGGGTGCGTTCGTCGTAGTCGTCCGTCATCTCGGCCGGCATCGCGACGTAGGGCACCTGGAAGAACGCGTATGCCGTGGCGCACGCGAGGAACGTCACCACCACCCATGTCGTGGCCAGGGCTGTCGGCGCGGTCGGACCCCAGAAGAGGAGCACGAACGCGACCGACAGCGCGACGCCCGCTCGGATGAGGAACGGTCGGCGTCGCCCTGCGGGGTTCTCGGAGCGGTCGCTGATCCGGCCCGCGATGGGGTTGAGGATGACGTCCCACGCCTTGGGGACGAGGACGACGAGGCCCGCGAGCCCGGCGGCGAGGCCGACCCGGTCGGTGAGATAGGGCAGAAGGAGCAGGCCCGGCACGGTGCCGAAGGACCCGGTCGCGACCGATCCCAGGCCATAACCCCGCCGGGCCGCCGGAGTCAACGCGTTCAAGGGGACGGGCGCCGCTGCCATGCACCGGACCCTAGCCTTTCCCAAACCGGCCCCACCCGAGCTGTGCAGTGTCTACCATCGCAAGAGCGGGTCCTCGTTCATCCCGCAGAGGGGACGATCTTCATGCTCAGAATCCACGGACACCTCACCTGGCGCAGAGTTGCCGCAGCCCTGTGCGCGGGCTCGTTCCTGGTGCTTGCCTCTCCGGCACCGGCATCCGAGGCAGCGACGCGGTCGTGTTCCTCCTCGACCCCGCTCACCAGCCGCCCGACGCTCCGTTACGGCGACACGGGCAGTTGCGTGAAGGTGTTGCAGACGATCCTCCTCGCGAAGGGCTACAGCATCGGTGCATCGACCGCGACGGGGACGTTCGGGTCGACGACCCTCGGCGCGGTCCGCCGATACCAGTCGAGCAAGCTCGACCTCACGATCGACGGGGTCGTCGGCCCAGCGAGCTGGAAGCGCCTTGTCTACGGAGGGGGGACGAACTACAGCACCTCCCGCGGCCCCAACACGAGCTCGCGCGTGATCCTCAGCTATGACGACTGCCCGAAGAGCTATGCCGCCTTCACGTCCGCCGTCCTGGGGGCCGAGTCGCTGGGCATCGCGCTCGTCCTGGCTCCGACAGGCAACTGCATCTCAGCCGGCCGATTCAGCCCCAGTTTCGCCCGCCAGCACGGCCACTACGTCATCAACCACTCGATCAGCCACCCCGATCTGACGACGCTCTCCTACTCCAGCGTGCGCTACCAGCTGGGCTCTCCCGGTGTCGCCACCTCGTTCGGCCGCCCTCCTTACGGCGCCACCAACTTCACCGTCCGCAACGCTTACGCCAGCAAGGGCATGCGGATCTGGCTCTGGAACGTCGACACCAACGACTGGCGCGGGAAGACCCAGAGCCAGGTGGTCAGTTACGTCGTGACCTACTCGAAGCCGGGCGACACGGTGCTCATGCACATGACCTGGAACGGCTTCACCACCTCCGCCATGTCACAGATGAAGTCCGGGCTCGCCAAGCGCGGCCTGTCGGTGTGCGGCAACCGCGGCGCCACCCCGACCTATCCCCGCACGATCGGCTGCTGACGTCCAGGCGCTCGGGTGTCGGCGATGATGGGGGGGTGACAGAGCGCCAGCGGTTTCAGGGGCGCATCGCCGGGGTGGGCTCGACCAGCGGGGTGCGTGTCGTGCTCGGGTGGTGGCACCAGAGCCCCTTCGGAGCATTCGCCGATGCGATGGTCGAGCGCCCGGACGGGCACCGCGTCCTCCTCGCCCCGAGCCAGCAGGTCGCCGACTTCGTGTCCGCGACGTATGTCTTCGACGAGGTGCGCATCGAGCCCATCGAGGTCGAGGCGCGGGTGGGGACCTCCTCCCCAGCCTCCGGCAGTCAGCGCGAGCGTCGGCCCCGCGCCCGCCGCGCGCGAGAGGGATCCTCGCGCACCGTGGCGACGTGGCAGGTCGACTCCCCCTCGCTGCACCTCGATCTGACGGTCGGGGAGCGCACGGGCGTGGGGCGCCTGCTGCGAGTGGTGCCGCGACGGCTGGCCACCAGCCCGCTGTGGGCCACCGCGATCGATCCGGTGGCGCGAGTGGCGATGCGCGGGGTCCGCACCCGCGGCGTGGCCCGAGCCGGCCGGCGCGAGTACTACGGCGCCTTGGATGCGCAAGCGGTGACGGCCGCCTCGGGCCGACTGGACGGCATCCCCCTCGGTGACCTGGCACCCGTGGACCCGCCGTGCCGTTTCGGCTTCTCCTCCACGCCACGCCGCCCGTCGGTCACCGACGTCGTGACCACCATCATCGACACCTGACCCCCACGTAAGGCGGCCCAGGGAGCAGGTCACGCGCACCACGCTCGCGATCCCGCGCGTGTCGTGCTCACTCGAGCCGGAGACGGCTCTGACGGACTCCTCAGGTCGCGGGGGTGATCCGCAGGAGCTTGTCGTCCGCACCGTTGGTGGTCGTGACGTAGAGCGCCCCATCGGGCCCGAGCCGCGCGGCCCGCAGCCGCCCGAACGGGCCGTTCGTCTCCTGCGGCACCGTCACCTCGACGAGCGCCCCGGATCCGTCGAGCGTGAGCACGAGCAGCTTCGCGCCCTTGAGTGCCGTCACGACGAGCGCCCCGTCGAAGGCGCCCCACTGCGCGCCTTCGAGGAACTCCGCCGAGCAGACCGCCTGAGTGGTCTTGCCCGACTGCCACACCGCAGGCACGGCATCCGGGTAACGGTCCCGGTCGGTCATTGGCACGCCCTCGTCGTAGCCACCGACCGTGCCACCCTGCGAGGGGTCCCAGCCGTAGTTGGCGCCGGGCCGGATGCGGTTGACTTCGTCGTTGTTGCTCGGCCCGTGCTCCGCCGTGTAGATCGCACCAGTGCCCGGCTGCACCGCGACCCCCTGGAGGTTGCGGTGACCATAGCTCAGAACGTAACGCTGGTTCGGGTTCTTCGCTGACGCAAAGGGGTTGTCAGGCAGGGGCTTTCCGGAGTCGAGGGCCAGCCGCAAGACCTTGCCGCCGAGCGAGGTGAGGTCCTGGGAGATCGTTCCGACCGCCGTGTCGCCAGTGCCGACGAGCAGGGCCCCGTCGGCGGCGATCTCGGGGCGACACCCCGAGTGACGGCCGCTCGACAGGGGCAGCCCAGTGAGCAGGTCCTTCACTCGATCGGCCGAGCGGCCGTCCTCGCTCAACCGCCAGGTGACGAGCCGGATGTCGACCGGCCGGCCGCCGAACTGGTGGGTCTGACAGGTCGTGAACTCGCGCGAGTCGGTGAAGTCGGGGTGCACCACCATGCCCATCAAGCCGCCCTCGCTGGCCACGAACACGTCGCTGAGGTCGGCCTCCACCGTGGTGCGGCGGGCGCCCTCGCGGAGCCCCGAGACGAGCGAGAGCCGCGCTGGGCGCTCGGTCACCAGGGCCTGTCCATCCGGCAGGAAACCAATGTCCCAGCCGTGCTCCAGCCCACCCGTGACGACCTCGACATCCAGCTTCGGCGTCCGAGCACCCGCTACCGCCGGGCTCGGCCCGTCGCTCGGTGCGTCCGCCCCCGTGCCCGAGGAGGGGCGCGAGGCCGACGGCACCTCACCCAAGCCCTCGCCCCCCGAGCACGAGGCAAGTGCGATCCCGACGACGAGGGCACCCGAGGCGACCAGTGCGGCATACCGATGGCGGTTCATGGGTCCATCCTCACCCGGGCAGGTCGCACGTGGCCCGCTCATAGGCGGTGGACAGGTGTCGAAGGTCGACGCGGTAGTCCGCGATCCGGCATCCACGGCCGTTGGGCTTGAGCAGGATCCCTTCCGTCGCCCAGCGTTCGCGCACCTCGTCCATGAGCGTCGTCGGCAGGTCCCCGGCATGGCTCGTCACCCGCCACCACGTGACGTTGGAACCGTAGAGGCGCATGATCGTGCCGACCTGGCGCGGGCCGATGCCGACGAGCGAGCCGAGGTCGCCGTAGGACACCACCCGTCCGCGCGGCACCTGTTCCACCGCCCGCAGCACCCGCTCCACGACCACGTCGTCCATGGGCCCGATTGTGCCGCAAGAGGATCAACGCCCGATCTCGGAACCGAGCTCCCAGGGCGTGATCGGAGAGTTGGTGAGGAGCCACGACTCGAGGTCCTGCATGAGCCCGGTCGCGATGAGCACCCCGACCACGACGAACAGCACCCCGAGCCCCCGGCGGAACCACGAGCGCGGGTCGGCTGCCCAGAGCAGCCGGCCGATCAGGCGTTGACCCAGCACCGCGACGGCGAGCAGCACGAGCACCAGACCCACGACGTATGCGGTGAGCAGCGCCAGTCCGCGGGCAGGCTCGGCGGGCAGGACCGTCACCACGACGTAGGCGTAGAGGGGGCTGCAGGAGGTGAAGACCGGTCCGAGCGCTGCGCCGGTGAGGACGGCACCGACCGAACCGTCGCGACCCGTCGCCCTCGACAGGCCACGCGCGCTGCCGCTGCTCAGGCCGCTCGCCACCGAGACTCGGTCCCACAGCTCTGGGAAGATCGCCACCAGTCCGAGCAGGGCGAGCAGCCCGCCACTGATCCACTGCCACACCGTCGGTGGGATGTCGATGAGAGCGGTGGTGGCCTTCAGTGCGAGGGTGAAGCCGAAGACGGAGACTCCCAGTGAGACGGTGACCAGGAGCGCGCGTCGGGTGCTCGCGGCAACCGACGCCCCGGCCACGGAGCCACCCACGATCACCGGCAGGAGCGAGAGCGCACAGGGCGCCAGAGTGGTGAGAGCGCCGGCGAGCAGGGCTCCGGCGAGTGCGACGAGCACGTCAGACCGTCTTGGCCTCGATGTCGGCACCGCTGATGGTGCCGGTCCACTTGGCCAGCTCTGTGCCCCCCGGGTCGACCTGCACGAAGGTGTGCTGCTGGGTGATGCCGTACTGCTTGCGCAGGTCGGTGTCCGTGTCGAAGTCGACCTTGACGAGGGTCAGCCCGGCGGGCAGTCCCTCGGCGTCGATGGAGGCTTCCGTGGCGCGACAGCTCGGGCACCAGTCGGCGTGGAAGTAGTAGACGACCTTGGTGCCCTCGCGAGA
>JBDSVV010000372.1:0-2555 GCA_039927035.1 Ornithinibacter sp.
CGGCACCCTGCCCTTCACCGTGCGCGGAACGGGCACGGTGACGGGTGGGTCGGTGACCCTCGATGCCTCGGCGAGCTCCCAGTTCGTGTCGGGTCTGCTGCTCTCGGGGGCGAGGTTCCGCCAGGGACTCACGGTGCGCCACGAGGGTGCGACGATGCCCAGCCTCCCCCACATCGAGATGACCGTGGAGGCCCTGCGCGATGCTGGGGTGGTGGTCGACGACGCCGACCCACGGACCTGGCGCGTGGAGCCGAGTGAGATCCGCGCACTCGACGTCCAGGTCGAGCCCGACCTCTCCAATGCCGCACAGTTCCTGGGCGCCGCGCTGGTCACCGGCGGCCGCGTTCACGTGCCCGGCTGGCCACAGCACACGACCCAGGGCGGCGACTTCATCCGCGACATCCTCGACATGATGGTGGCCGACGTCGTGCTGGACCGCGCCTGGCTGACCGTCACGGCCGACGGGGCGATCTCAGGGATCGACGTCGACCTCCACGACTCCAGCGAGCTGACTCCGGTGGTCGCTGCGCTGTGCGCCCTGGCCGACTCGCCGAGCCGGATCCAAGGCGTTGCCCACATCCGGGGGCACGAGACCGACCGCCTCGCAGCCTTGCGAACCGAGCTCTCCTCGTTGGGCGCTCGGGTCGAGGAGACCGACGACGGGTTGCGGATCACCCCGCAGCCGATGAGCGGTGGCACCATTGAGACCTACGCGGACCACCGGATGGTCATGGCCGGCGCAGTCCTCGGTCTGGCGATACCCGGTGTCGTCGTGCGTGACGTCGGCACGGTCTCCAAGACCATGCCGGGGTTCACCGACCTGTGGTCCGACATGCTCGGTCACACGGTGCCGGCGGCCCCCTGATGGCACGGTCCATGGAGGACTACGACGAGTCCGACGTCCGGATCCGCCCGAACCGACGGGGCTCCAGGCCCCGGAGCAAGGACCGCCCGGCCCACGCCGACGCCGTTCCGGGGCGGGTCGTCGGGGTCGACCGCGGTCGGTACACGACCATCGTCGAGGACCCGTCAGGAGGCCACGTGGCGCTGGCGATGCGCGCTCGGGAGCTGGGACGCAAGGGCATCGTGGTCGGCGACCACGTCCACCTGGTGGGGGACGTGTCCGGTGTGGACGGCAGCCTCGCCCGGATCGTTCGGGTTTCCCCGCGCCGCACGGTGCTCCGTCGCACCGCCGACGACACCGACCCGGTCGAGCGGGTCCTCGTGGCGAATGCCGACCAGCTCGTCGTCGTCTGCGCCCTGGCCGACCCCGAGCCACGACCCCGGATGATCGACCGGTGCCTCGTCGCTGCCTATGACGCAGGCATGGAGCCCCTCCTGGTGCTCACCAAGGCGGATCTCGCCGATCCGGTGCCGTTCCTCGAGCAGTACGCCCCGCTCTCGGTGTCGCACGTCGTGACCGCGCGCGCCTCCGGACCCACCGCCGGGCTGCAGGAGCTGCGGCGTGCCCTCAGCGGCCGGGTCAGCGTGCTCGTTGGTCACTCCGGTGTCGGGAAGTCGACCCTGGTCAACGAGCTCGTCCCCGATGCAGCGCGAGCGACCGGGGTCGTCAACGACGTCACAGGTCGAGGGCGGCACACCTCGACCTCGGCCGTGTCCTTGGCCCTGCCGGACGATTCGGGGTGGGTCATCGACACCCCCGGAGTCCGCTCGTTCGGTCTCGCGCACGTCGACCCCGCGCGGATCGTCACCCACTTCAGGGACCTCGAGCCGGGCACGGCCGGCTGCCCCCGGGGGTGCACCCACGACGAGGAGGAGTGCGCCCTGGACGCCTGGGTGGAGTCCGGTGCCGCCGGCCCGTCTGGCCCCTCGAGGTTGGACTCGCTGCGCAGGCTCTTGCGAACGCGCGCTCCCGGCCTCGGGGAGTGAGACCGCTCAGTCCCTGGGCGGCTGGTGGTCCCCGGGCTGCTCGTCGATGAGGCCGGTCATGTCCTGCGGTGCCGTGGCAGCGTCCTGGCGCAGCTCGTGGGAACGGTCCTGGATCCGAGCCGCGTCGGCGGGCTCGCCATCGACCCCTGACTCGTCGCCGGAGCCCACTTTCGAGAACCGCCCGTCAGGAACCTGGCCGCTCACATCGACCGTATCGACGATGGTGCGGGCCTCGGCGAAGTGACAGGCCGAGAGGTGCTCACCGCCGCCGTCGGGGCGAAGGATGAGCTGCGGCTCCTCGACCGAGCAGATGTCCTGGGCCTTGAAGCAGCGGGTGTGGAAACGACATCCGGAGGGCGGGTTGGCCGGCGATGGCACGTCCCCCTCGAGGACGATCTGCTCCCGCTTCCCCCGCAGGCTGGGGTCCGGGACGGGCACGGCCGAGAGCAGCGCCTGGGTGTAGGGGTGCGTGGGCCGGCTGTAGACCTCGTCCTCGGTGCCGAGCTCGGCCATCTTGCCCAGATACATCACCCCTACCCGGTCGGAGATGTGACGCACGACGGAAAGGTCGTGCGCGATGAACACGTAGGCGAGCCCCAGCTCCGCCTGCAGTTCCTCCATGAGGTTGATGACCTGCGCCTGCACCGAGACGTCGAGTGCGGAGA
>JBDSVV010000373.1:0-3546 GCA_039927035.1 Ornithinibacter sp.
GACGCCGTCGGCGCCCTCTTCAAGGAGCTCCGCAGGCTCACGACGGGGTATGCCGTGCCCGAGGACTCGTGCGCCTCCTACCGGGCGATGCTCACGGGGCTGGAGGAGATGGAGCTCGACCTGCACGGGCACATCCACAAGGAGAACAACATCCTCTTCCCGCGGGTGCTGGAGTTGGAGGCTCAGGTCGCACGGTCGTGAGAACGTCGCACGCTGGGTCGAGGAAGGCCCCGCCGCGCGCGACGCGGTCGGGGCCTTCCTCGGGGTGAGCGGGTCAGTCTCAGCGCTTGGTGTTGACGATCTCACCGCACGCGACGGGCAGCGTTGCCTGGAACAGGCTGTCCACCGAGCTCCCGTCCCCGTTCAGGTCGGTGCCGTGGATGACGATGTGCAGGTTGGCGAGGTTCTTCGCGACGTCCTTGGGGACGACGACCCTGCGGTGGTAGGCGATCGTGCCGTTGGAGTCGGCCTTGAGGAAACGTCCGAGGGTCAGCCCACTGTTGGGGCTGGTGTCGCCGGTGGCGGTGAGCGAGACGTCGATCGGCCCGTACTCGGTGGCGCCCTCGCCGAGCGAGATGAGCCCGTCCTTCACGCCCTCGATGTAGCTGGCGGGGTCGACCGGGTCGCCGGTGTTCATGTCGACGCCGATGCCCGGGCACTCGTTGCGGGCCTGCGTGTCGCCGTGGATGTGCATGGCATGCGGCTCGTTCGGGGTGAGACCGGTCGCCGACAGGTCGATGGCAAGGGTTCGGCCGGTCAGGCGCATCGAGGCTTGGCCGTGAACGTCGGACCCGCCGTCCTTTGACTCGCTGTGCGGGACAGGCTGGAGAGACGCATGGAAGTTGCCGGCGCTGACCGCGAAGGCGGCACCTGTCGACAGGGCCAACGTGGCCGGGACTGCGAGAAGGACTGCGTAGCGCTTCTTCATTGGTGTGTTCCTTCACCTGGCGGGCTCTCGCCGTGCTCTGTGCACGCACCCGTTGCAGTGTTCGGCACCGGCGCCCCGTTCGGATTGGAATCCACCGAAAAGTTTTTCACCATGAAATCACCTGTGGCCACGAGCATCACCGGCGGAGCACGGGTTCGGGTCTTTCCTACCGATGTGCGCTCATGCTCCCCCTTGCGGCGTTGAAGCGACGCGCCACCGGAGCAAGGACCCGAGCCGGGAGCCGGAGGGCCAGTCAGGAGCGTCATGCTGGCCCCGGCTCACTTGACGCTTCCAGCCGTGAGGCCCCCGACGAGGTGCTTCTCGATGATGGCGAAGAGGATCACGACGGGCACGATCGCGATGACCGACGCTGCCATGAGCTGATCCCAGTTCTGTTCGTAACCCGTGATGTAGGAACGGAACCCGACGGTCAGCGGCTTCTTGTCGTCGTCGATGATCAGGGTGAGCGCCACGACGTATTCGTTCCAGGCCGCGATGAAGGTGAAGATCGTCGCGGTGACCAGGCCGGGCAGGGTGAGTGGGAGCATGATCTTCAGGAGCGCCTGCATTCGCGACACACCGTCGAGAGCGGCGGCCTCCTCCACCTCGAGGGGGATAGAGGAGAAGAATCCGTGCAGGATCCAGACCGCGAATGCCAGGTTGAAGGCGGCATTCGTGAGGATCAGCGCGGCATACGTGTTGATCAGGTTGAGCTCGAAGAACTGCCGGTAGAGACCCACCACGAGTGAGGTGGGCGCGAACATCTGGGTGACCAGGACGAGGAGCAGGAACGGGGTGCGCTCGGGGAATTTGTGCCTGGCGGTCATGTAGGCCGCCGGCACCGCCACGAGGACGACGATCACCGTCGAGCCGAGTGAGATGAGCACCGAGGTCTTGAGCCAGTTGAGGAACCGCTCGTCGCCGAGGACCGTGGCGTAGGTGCTCCACTGCCACTCGCGCGGGAAGATCGACGGCGGTGTGGTCTTGACGTCACTGGAGGTGCGCAAGGAGTTGAGCACCATGACGACGTAGGGCGTCAGGAAGACGAAGCCGATGACGGCCCCGGCCAGACTCAGGAGGCGCGGGTTGCGTGTCTTCACTTTGTCTCCTCCCGCCAGTTGACGACCCTCATGTAGACCACCACGACGAGCAGGATGAGCAGGACGTTGACGATCCCTGCGGCTGCGGACATGCCCACGTCCTTCTCCTGGCTCTTGAAGGCGAGCTTGTACATGAAGGTGATCGTCGTGTCGTGCGTGAACCCGGGGTTGCGGTCGTTGAGGGTGTAGACGATCGGGAAGCTGTTGAAGACATAGATGATGTTGAGCACCGCGGCGACCATGAGGGCCGGCTTGAGCAGCGGCAGCGTGATCTGCCGCCATCTCTGCCACGGTGAAGCTCCATCGACCGTTGCCGCTTCCATGACGTCGCCCGGGATGGCGTTGAGCCCCGCGACGAAGACGAAGATCGTGAACGGCAGCGAGACGAAGACGCCGACCAACACCATCGAGCCCATCGTGAACCGGTCGTCGCCCAGGAAGTCGATCGAGGTGTCGATCAGACCGACCTGCTTGAGCACGTAGTTGATGAGCCCGTAGTTGTAGTCGTAGAGCAGCACGAACAGCTGGCTGGTGATGACCAGGGATGCCGCCCACGGCACGATGACCGCCCAGCGAACGAAGCGGCGCCCGGGAAAGTCCTTGACGAGGAACTGCGCGAGGCCCAGCGCGATGAGGATGGTGAAGAACACGACGGCGAAAACCCAGATCGCGGTGTTGGCCAGCACTGTCCCCAACGACGGGTGGTTCAGCACGGCGGAGTAGTTGCTCCAGCCGGCGCCACCCTTGCGCAGCCCGGTGATCGAGTACTCCGAACGCGAGGCCTGGAAGAGCATCACCGCCGGGTAGAAGACGACCCCGATGATCAGGGCGAGTGCGGGCGAGAGCCACAGGAGGGCGACGAGCGGGCGGATCTGCCCGACCCCGTTGTGGCCGCGGGCCCCGCGGCCCCCGCGGCTCCCGCGCTGGAGCGCGGAGGTCGCGGGTGCCGCTGGGGCGACGGTGCTGCTGGAGGTGGTGTCAGCCACCGTTCTCGGCGGTCTTCTGAAGCGAGTCGAGGACGGTCTTGGGGTCGTCCTTCATCGCCGCGCCGAGGTTCTGCTGGACCGCAAGCTTGACCTTGTCCCAGGTCGGGTCGTCGGTCGGGGTGAGCTGCGCGTTGGGCAGGGTATCGAGGTAGACCTTCAGGGCGTCGTCCTTGGCGAAGTACTCCACGCCGGACTTGGTGACGGGCAGGAAGCCCTCCTTCTCGATGAAGGTGTTGACCTGGTCCTGGGAGTAGTAGAGGTCGTAGAACGCCTTGACCGCCTTCTCGTTGCCCGCCTTCTTGAAGGCCATGAGGTAGTCGGTGACACCGACCGTGTTGGAGGCGGCGCCGTCCTTCGAGGGGAACGGGGCCACGGCATACTTGACCTTGGCGTCCGCGTCGAGCGCGGCGGCGAGCGGCGAGAAGCCGACGACCATGCCGGCCTTGCCAGACTTGAACAGGTCGAACGCCTGTGCGCGGTTGGTCTTGCCAGGGTTGTTCTGGGTGACCTTGTCCTCCACTGACAGCTTCTT
>JBDSVV010000374.1:0-6712 GCA_039927035.1 Ornithinibacter sp.
AGATCTTCGTCAAGGGCGAGGTCATCAAGACCGTGCCCGAGAGCCAGATCGTGGAGACCCTCATCGAGGAGGCCATGCGGATCGCCGAGGAGATGGGCGAGCCGATGGACGAGGAGTCGGCCGGCGCGCCCTCGGTCAG
This sequence comes from Ornithinibacter sp., assembly GCA_039927035.1. Classification (GTDB taxonomy): domain Bacteria; phylum Actinomycetota; class Actinomycetes; order Actinomycetales; family Dermatophilaceae; genus Fodinibacter. The sequence goes on from JBDSVV010000374.1 coordinate 140, forward strand.
CGTCGGCTGAAGCCCTCGGGCTGGCCTGGGACCCTGCGGTTGAGCGAGAAGAGCCGCCCGAGCACGGGCATGAGCACGATGTTGATCCCGTGCAGGGCCCCGATGATGAGCAGGATGCCGCCCACCCGGGCCGCGGAGAAGGTGAGCTGCTCCGCCGTGACGAGTCCGGAAATGTCGTTGTTCCAGCTCCGCTGCGGGGCGAAGTGCACGCCGAAGAGGATGTAGGCGGCAAAGATCAGGTAGTAGACGATGTCCGTCAGCACGATGTAGCTCTTGCCGGTCAGCGGGTTGTCGTGGAACACGTCCGCCGCATAGGCCCGCCCGAACCGCTTGATGAACGGGCCGAGCCACACCGCGATGGCGACCAGGACGAGGGTCACGGCGACTTCGAGGATCCACCAGGGCATGGCGAGGGCTCCGTTCGTGCGGGGGGTCAGGGTGAGGACGGCGAGAGTCGTGAGGGCCGCCGCCGTGCTCGCGGTGGCCGCTGCGGTCCACCCGTGGCGTCGGCGCTGGCGGTCGGCGTCGATGCTGTCGACGACGCGCTTGTAGAGGTCGGGGGACGGGCTGGTCGGTTCGGTGCGCAGCGCCGCGGTGATGCGGTCCTCGAGGTGGGTCATCGGTCTGCCTCCAGTGTCGTGGCGAGCGTGTCGAGACCGCGGTGGAGGTGGGTCTTGACCGTGTTGGGTGAGAGTCCCAGGGTCGCGGCGATCTGCGCGACCGGCATGTCGTAGTAGTAGCGAAGGGTCACGCAGTCCCTCTGTCGGCGGGGGAGGGAGCGAAGTGCTGCGATCACCGCGGCCCGCTCCGCGCGGGCGTCTGCGGTCTCCTCCGCCGATGGTGCGTCGGGTTGGGCTGGTGGGCGATGGCGCCAGGAGACGAAACCCCGCCGGTTGTGGTCGCGGGCGAGGTTGATGACGATCGAACGCAGGTATGCCGCGGCCCGCGTCTCGTCCCTGAGGCGGCCTCGGCTGCGGGAGAAGCGGATGAAGGCCTCCTGCACGAGATCCTCCGCGGCGGTCTTGTCGTCGACGTAGAAGCGCGCGAGGCGGGTCAGCGAGGCTGCCTCCGCGTCGAAGAGCGCGCCGACCTCCAGCGCCCCTGCCGACGGTGCGGCGCGGGTGCCCGTCGAGTCCAGCGAGGCGACCTCCATCACCCAGACGGACGATCCAACGGCTCGCTCGGGTGACACCCAGAGCTGACGAAACCCGCGCGAACTTCTGTCAGGTCCTGGCGGGCCGACGGGTCACCCGTCGGGACACCGTCCCGCGTCTTCAAGGTGTCCGCCACGTGGCGGCACCGACCGAAGGGATCTCCCATGACCTCCACGACCCGCCACCTCCTCGGCCTCGCAGCCATCGTGGCACTCACTGCCGTGCCCGCGACAGCAGTTGCGGCAGATTACGGCCCCGTCGTTCGTGCCTCCGGGCCGCTCGTCGACCTCCAGCCGGCCAGCACCAGCCCCTTCGACGGGGCCCGGGCCTCCGTGCAGATCGTCGCCTCCGCCCACGGCAGCCACACGGTCCTGCGGGTGACCGGCATCGACCCCGCCGTCGCCGGTCAGACCTTCGGCGCGCACCTGCACGTCGGACCCTGTGTCGCCGGGAACGGTGCGGCGGCGGGAGCGCACTACAACACCGACGTGATCGCTGGGGTGCTGCCCGTCGAGATCAGCGCATCCACCGAGGTGTGGCTCGACCTGTCGGTGCACGGCGCTGCGGCGACATCGACGGCATCCGTTCCCTTCGTCCCGCTCGCGGGCACGCGCGCGGTGGTCATCCACGCGATGCCGACCGATGGCGCGGGCGCAGCCGGGCCACGGCTGGCCTGTCTGCCGGTGGTGTGGTGATGTGGCGCCCCGCGGTCGCCGGCCTGGTCGGGGGCCTGGCGTGGGGCGTCGTCGCCCGCGGATTCATGCGCCTGCTCACGAACGACCCCGAGTTCACCTGGAGCGGGACCTTGTTCATCGTGGGTCTCGCAACCATCGCCGGGCTCGCGGTGGGCACCGTGCACGGCGCTCGCACGTCGGGGCGGTCCGCGTGGTGGCGACTGGTCGGCATCCCCTTCCTGGGCATCTTCCTGGGTGCCGGGATGATGCTCCTGCCGGGCGCGGTCGGGGCGGCTCTGGTCATCCGTGGCGGCCGGGTGCTGCGGATCATCGGTGCGCTCATCGTGTTGGCCCTGCCGGTGTCGCTCGTGACCACCGGCGATGACCGGCTGCACACGGCGCTCCAGTTCCTCGGTCTCCTGGTGCTCACCGGCTGCGTCATGGCGCTGGGTGGCGCCCTCTTCGACCTGCTGCGCCGGTGGGAGCCACGCCCAGCGAGCGCCGGGGACCTCGTGGCGACACCGACAGCCGTCCTGGCCTGAGCGGACTGTCGAAGCCGCGGATGTACCACCCGCACACGCTCTATTCTGATCGTGTGCTCCGCACTCGATCCCCGGTGCGTCCGCTGTCGTTGGCCGACCGCGACGACGCCCTCGCCGTCTGTGCCCAGGACGTCCCCGCCGGGGTGTTCGTCGCTGCTCGCATCGTCGAGGGAGCTCGCACGGGGTCGCTGTCGGCCCTGCTGGGTCACCGGGTCGACGGTGAGCTGACCTCGTTGTGCTGGGCCAGCGCGAACGTCGTCCCGGTCGGGACCACCGCCGAGAGCCGCGTGGCGCTGGCTGAGCGGATGCGACGGTGGCGCGGCCGGTGTGCCTCGATCTTCGGCCCCCGCGACGAGGTCGAGGACCTCTGGTCGCACCTGGAGCCGCACTGGGGGAAGGCGCGCGCCCTCCGCAGCCGCCAGCCGCTGCTCGTCGCCGACCGGCTGCCCTCGAGCCTCGGGGTCGATCTCGACCCGCGCGTGCGACCCGCGGTCCCCGCCGACCTCGACCTGGTCCTCCCGGCGGCGGAGCACATGTTCACGGCCGAGATCGGCTACCCGCCCTACACGGGGAACAGCCGGGGCTACCGTGGCTCGCTCGCAGGGCTCGTCGCACGCGGACACACCTATGTCGTGCTCGACGGTGGCGAGGTGGTCTTCAAGACCGATGTGGGAAGCCTGGCCTTGGGCTGCGCGCAGCTCCAAGGGGTGTGGCTGGCCCCGCGGCTGCGCGGCAGGGGACTGGCTGTGCCGATGCTCGCCAGCGTGGTCGAACAGGTGATGGTCGGGCAGGCGCCGCTCGTCACCCTCTACGTCAACGATTACAACAGACCGGCACGAGCCACATACGCGCGGTTGGGTTTTCGTGAGGTTGGGGATTTCGCGACGGTGCTGCTGTGACGGCCCCGTCGCCCCCCCGGGCGGGCCAGTGCTTGGATGAGGCATGCCCACCCCTACCCCGCCACTGACCAAGGACATTGCTGCTCTGGCCGCCGTCCTTGCGACGTCCGGCGTGACCCACCTCGTGCGGCCCAAGGCCTTCCTGGGAATGGTGCCGCGAGCACTGCCCGCCAGACGCGAGCTCGTCTACGCCTCTGGTGTGGTGGAGCTGCTCTGCGCCGCCGGACTGGTGACACCGAGCACCCGGAGGGCGGCGGGCTGGTGCAGTGCTGCGCTCCTGGTGGCCGTCTGGCCGGCCAACGTGCAGATGAGCGTGACCCAGGCTCATCGGGCCGCGCGACGTGGCGACCCCGCCTCGAGGGCCGGTTTCGCGGCCACCCTGGCTCGCCTGCCCCTCCAACTCCCGCTCATCCGCACCGCCCTCCGCGCGGCGGGGCGGACGTGACCCCCGCACCGGGTGCGGAGGGCTGAGCGGTGTCGACGCTGGCCTGGTCACCCCTGACCGAGACCGATCTGCCCGCCCTGGTAAGCTTGGCCCGCGCGTGCCTGGCCGCCGACGGAGGGCTGCCCACCCTCGGCGACGAGCCGATGCTGCACCGCTTCTTCCTCAGCGACCCCGGCATCGGGGGGCGTGATGAGACCGGGGACCTCGTGGCCGTCGCCGGGGTGTTCCTCGACGGCACGGGTCGGCGCGCCGCCACCGGCCTGGTGCACCCTTCCTCGCGCAACCAGGGCCACAGCCACGAGCTCGTCGCATGGTGCCGTGAGCACAGCAGGGGGTCCCTGCTGCGGGTGGTGGCCGAGACCACGTCAGCCGGCTCCGAGGCGCTCGCGGCCGAGATCGGTCTGCGCAGGACCTTCGCGGAGCACGTGATGCGCCACGACCTGATCGGCATCCCGATCATCCGCTCACCCGAGGGCGTGACCCGGATGCCCTTCGGGGCGGGGAACGCCGGCCTGTTCCACACGGCATACTCGCGATCTTTCGCCGACCGGCCGGGCTTTCCCGGGACCCAGCAGGAGGAGTGGCTCGGCTTCCTCGTCGAGGATGAGGACTTCCTGGCCGAGGACTCGCGTATCATGCTCGACGAGGCGGGGGAGCCGGTGGCCTTCGTCACCCTCTCCGACTGCTGGATCGACCAGGTGGGGGTGGTGCCGCGCTGGCGGGGGCGCCGGCTCGGCGCGCACCTCGTGGCGAGGTCGCTCAGCGCGCTGGCGAAGCGGGGGTGCGAGCAGGCTTGGCTCGCCGTGAAGGTCGACAACCCGGCGCACGACCTCTACCTGCGCCTCGGATTCGTCGATGATGGCTTGCGGGCGCGCTACGAGGAGACCCTGCACTGATCCTCACGATACCCTGTGGGGTATCCTGTGGTCGTGTTCGCCGTCACCTTCGTGCTCGCCGCCCTCGTGGGTGCGGTGATCGGGCTGCTGGGCGGAGGCGGCTCGATCCTCATGGTGCCGCTCCTGACCCTGGTGGCGGGCCTGGAGCCCAAGGAGGCCATCGCGACCTCGCTGCTCCTCGTCGGGGTGACGTCGCTCGCAGCCCTTGTGCCGCACGCGGCAGCCGGTCGGGTCCGGTGGCGCACCGGCGTGACCTTCGGGCTGGCCGCGATGGTCGGTGCGTATGCCGGTGGCCGCCTCGCGGCGTTCATCCCCGATCGGGTGCTCCTCGCCGGATTCGCCGTGCTGATGCTCGCGACGGCGATCGCCATGATGCGGGGGAGGCGTGGGGGGAACGAGCAGGCGGACGACACCTCCGAGGCCCCCGTGCCAGTGCGCTCGGCCGGCCGCACGACGGCGCGCCACGTCCTGCAGGGAGTCGCGGTCGGTCTCGTGACCGGCACGGTGGGTGCTGGCGGCGGCTTCCTCGTGGTCCCGGCGCTCGTCCTGTTGGGCGGCTTCTCGATGACCGCAGCCGTGGCCACCTCGCTCCTCGTCATCGCGATGAACAGCGCCGCGGGCCTCGCGGGCCACCTGACCTCAACCGCTCTCGACTGGCCGTTCGCCCTCTCGGTCACGGCCCTCGCGGTGGTGGGCGCCGCCGTCGGCGGGCTGCTCGCGGGGCGGGTCCCGCAGGCGGCGCTGCGCACGGCATTCGGCTGGTTCGTCCTGGCCCTGGGGGCTCTCGTCCTCGGGCAGAGCGCGCTCTCGGGCTGAGCGGTCCGGGCGACGGGCGCGCCTCGTTATCCTTGGCAGGTTGCTCGACCCACCCCGAGGAGACCACCCGTGGCCATGCGCATGTCGTCCCTGTTCCTGCGAACCCTTCGTGAGAATCCTGCGGACGCCGAGGTCCCGAGCCACCAGCTGCTCGTGCGGGCCGGCTACATCCGGCGGGTCAGCCCGGGCATCTACACCTGGCTGCCGCTCGGCCTGAAGGTGCTCCGCCGGGTGGAGAGCATCGTGCGCGAGGAGATGGACGCCATCGGTGCCCAGGAGCTGCTCTTCCCCGCGCTGCTTCCGCGAGAGCCCTACGAGGCGAGTGGGCGGTGGGCCGAATACGGCGACAACGTCTTCCGGCTGCAGGACCGCAAGGGTGGCGACTACCTGCTGGGGCCGACCCACGAGGAGATGTTCACCCTCGCCGTCAAGGACCTCTACAGCTCCTACAAGGACCTGCCGCTGGCGATCTACCAGATCCAGATCAAGTACCGCGACGAGGCACGGCCCCGGGCGGGCCTGCTGCGCGGTCGCGAGTTCGTCATGAAGGACAGCTACTCCTTCGACATCGACGCCGCGGGGCTCGACAAGAGCTACCAGCTGCACCGCGAGGCCTACGTCCGGATCTTCGACCGGCTCGGCTTCCACTACGTCATCGTCCAGGCGATGGCGGGGGCGATGGGTGGCTCCAAGAGCGAGGAGTTCCTCGCGACCGCCGAGAACGGCGAGGACACCTACGTGCACTGCGCCAGCTGTGGGTATGCCGCGAACGTCGAGGCCGTGCGGGTGCCCGTGCCGGATGCCGTGGACGCGTCGGCCGTGCCCGCCGCGCACGTCGAGGACACCCCCGGCACCCCGACCATCGACACCCTCGTCGCGCACCTCGAGGCGGCCTTCCCGCGCGGTGACGGCCGGGCGTGGGCGGCGTCGGACACGCTGAAGAACGTGCTGGTCGTGCTCGCCCGGCCCGACGGGACCCGCGAGCCGCTGGCGATCGGCCTTCCCGGCGACCGTGAGGTCGACGAGAAGCGGCTCGGCGCGCAGGTCGAGCCGGCGACCGTCGAGGCGTTCGACGAGAAGGACTTCGCGGCCCACCCGACGCTGGCCAAGGGCTACATCGGGCCCGGCGTGCTCGGCACCGAGCGCG
>JBDSVV010000375.1:0-9584 GCA_039927035.1 Ornithinibacter sp.
CCGATGGGTGCCCGCCCCCCGGTCAGGGTGGACCGCTCACGCCGAGGGCGTGGCTGGTGCCACCCGTGGGTGAACTAGCTCAGAGGGTGACGCCCGTCTTCAGCGTCCCTGCCTCCATCTGCTTGACGATGTCGGCAACCTTGGTCTTGATCTCTTCGGGGATCTTGCTGTCGAAGTCGTGGAACGGGGCGAGCCCCGCCTGGCCGAGGGTCTGCAGCTCGGTGAAGTCGCCGTCCTTGGCCGTGACAAGGGTGTCGGTGACGCCCTTGGCGATGAGCTTCTCCGCGGAGGTGATCAGGCACGGCTGAGCCGCGGGGACGGTGTCCCACTGGTCGGTGTCGACACCGATGCAGAAGATGTCGGTGCCCGCACCGGACGCCTTGGCGATCTCCTGGAGAGCGCCGTTACCGGTGTTGCCACCGGCACCGAAGATGAGGTCTGCGCCCTGGGCGAGCTGCTTCTTGGCCTCGCCGGCTCCCCATACCGGGTCGTTGAACGCGTTGTCGCCAGCGGGGTGGTAGACGGTGGCGACGGTGACCTTGGGGTTGGCGGCCTTGGCGCCGGCCTCGAAGCCCTTCGCGTACTTCTGCACCGGGGGGATCTCGAGCCCGAGCACCTGGCCGAGCTTGTTGGTCTTGGTCATCAGGCCCGCGAGGTAGCCGGCGCCGTAGCCAGCCTGGTCCTCGGGGAAGACCAGACCGGTGATGTTCTTGGAGGTGACCGCGGCGGGGTCGTAGCCCTGGTCGACACCGATGAAGCGGGTGCCGGGGTTGGCCTGCGCGGCGGCGACCGTGGCGTCGGCCATGAGGAAGCCGACCGTGACGATCGCGTCGTACTTCTTGTTGGTGAACTGCGCGATGTTGGCGGCGTAGTCCTTGGCGTCCTGGGTCTCGATGTACTTCTGGAAGCCGCCCAGCTGCTTCGCGGCAGCCTGCGCGCCCTCGTAGGCGGACTGGTTGAACGACTTGTCGTCGACCTTGCCCGTGTCCGTGACCAGGCCGATGCAGTAGACGGCCTCATCGGCGCAGTTGGAGTCGTCGGTCGGGGCACCCGCCGCCGCGGTGGAGTCGCCGGAGGGGGCGGGCGTGCTCTCATTGCCGGTGCTGCCGCCACAGCCGGTGAGGGCCAGGGCGAGGGCCGCCGGGACGGCGACCAGGTAACGGGTGGACTTCATGGATGTTCTCCTAGGAAAAGGGGCCAGACGTGCAGATGCTAAGGCCTGCGACACCGCGGGCGGGCAGGCCCCCCACTGTCGTTGCCGGGTCGTTACCTCGTCTACGGCAGAGCCCTGACGGAAATCAGGTGTCGGTGCTGGCGACATTCACCAACCGGGCCCGGCCGACCACCCTGCGTCGATGGTGATGGTGGTGCCCGTGATACCGGATGCGGCTGGTGAGGCGAGAAATCTCACGGTGTCGGCGACCTCCTCCACGGTGACCGGCCGACCGAGTGCACTCGCTGATTCCCAGCGGGCCACACCCGATGGCCACGCCTCGCGCAGCCCGGCCCGGTCGATCAGTCCCGGAGCGACACCGACCACCCGGATGCCGTCTGGTCCGGCCTCGTGGGCGGCCGCGGCGGTGAGGTGGTGCAGGGCGGCCTTGGCCACGGCATACGGGGCATGCATCGGCGCCGGGCGCAGACCCTCGATCGACCCCACGACGACGACGACGCCTCCGGGCTCCAGGCGCGCGAGGGCCCGCTGGAGGAGGGCGGTGGTCGGTCGCAGGCCGCCGCGGTGCATGAGGTCCCAGGCGTGGGTGTCCAGGTCGGCCCAGGCGACCAGGTCCTGCGGGAAGGCGTTCAGCACGACGACGTCCGGCGCTCCGACCCCGGCGGCGCACCGGTCCAGGAGGTCATCGCAGGCTCGGTCCAGGTCGGCCGCGCCCTCGATGTCGAGGTCTGCGTGCAGCACGACCCCCCGGCGGCCAGCGGCCTCGACCCGGCCGACCGTCACGGCCGCACCGGGGGCGTCGCCACGGAAGTGGATCCCGATGTCGCGACCGCCCTCGGCGAGGGCCACGGCGATGGCGGCACCGAGCCCACCGCTGGCCCCGGTGACAAGGGCGCTCATCGCATCGTCCCGATGGGGGTGTCGCGGGTCAGCGCGGTGATCTCGGTGGCATAGCTGGGGTAGTCGCGCACGAGGTCCTCGCGCCCTCCCAGCTCGAAGTGCTCGGGCCGGAATGCGGGGGAGCACCAGCAGGCGAGGAGGGTCCACTCGCCCAGGGTCGAGGCACCCATCCAGGTCCCCCTGGGCACGAGCACCTGGTTGCGTTCGGCAGCGACGTAGCTGAGCACCCCGCTGCCTCCCGGCCGCAGGCGCAACAGGGCCATCGGCGCCCCGCCGAGCCACTGCCAGCCCTCGTCGATCTTCAGGCGGTGCATTGCAGAGAAGCCGTCGGCGCGGTCGGTGAGCAGCACGGTGATGCCGTTGAGCCCCTGGGTGCGCGGCCCCACCGCGAACCAGGCACCCTCCTCCGGGATGGGCTGCATCCCGAGGCGGGCGATGACCTGCTCGACACCCTCCTCTCCACCGTCGTGGTGCTCGGGGCTCGTCGTCATCAGGCTCGCACCGCGTCCCGTGCGACTGCTGCCCGCTCGCGAGCCCGAGCGAGCAGGTCAGCCATGTCCAGCCGGGTGCTCCGACGGTCCCGCACCACCACCTCGCCGTCGACGACCACGTCGGTCACGTCGGCTCGGCCGGCCGCGAAGACGAGCAGCGCCGCCACGTCGTGGACGGGGGTGAGGTGCGGTTGCTCGAGGTCAAGGAGCACCAGGTCGGCGCGCTTGCCGACTTCGAGGGAGCCGATCAGGTCGCTGATCCCGAGGGCCCTGGCTCCCTCGATCGTCGCCGCTCGAAGCACCTGCACGGCGCTCGCGACATCAGGGCGCCCACTGGTCAACCGGGCCAACAACGCGGCCTGCCGCATCGCCTGCCACATGTCCAGGTCATTGCTGCTCGAGCAGCCGTCCGTGCCGATACCCAGCCGGATGCCGTTCTCCCACAGTTGTTCCCAGTGCAGTGCACCACTGGCGAGCTTGAGGTTCGACCCAGGGCAGTGGCCGACCGAGGCCCCGACCTCCGCGAGCAGTGACTGGTCGGACTCCGTCAGGTGGACGGCGTGACCTACGACGAGCGGGAGGTCTGCCTCGAGCCAGCCCGCCGCGCCGAGGACCTCGGTCGGTGTCTTGCCGTAGCGCTCCTGGATGTCGGCGTTCTCGGCGATGTTCTCCGAGACGTGTGTCGTCAACACGCCGCGACGCCCTGCCTGCGACAGGATCTCGCGCAGCGCCCCGACGACCTCGGCGAGCCCCTCCGGTGAGCAGGTGTAGGTCGCGTGGGGCATCGCCGCGACAGGCACGTCGGGGCCGCCGATCTCGGCCAGGAGAGCGGGCCAGGCCCGCAGGCCGGCGAGCCGTTCCTCCCACTGGAGGCCGTCGGGTCCGGGGCCGTCGAAGAAGACGGGCCCGACCACGTGGCGGGAGCCCGCGACGACGGCGCCGCGGTGGGTGGCCTCGTGGTGGAAGTACATGTCGAGCTGGGTCGTGCAGCCGCCGAGCAGCGACTCAAGGGCGCCGAGCGTCGCGCCGAGCTCGACGGTCTCGGGGTCCATCACCGCTCCTTCGGCCGCCCAGACCCGCTTCAGGAAGCCCTGGAGGTCGACGTTCTCGGCCAGGCCCCGCAGCAGGGTCATCGGCAGGTGGGTGTGCAGGTTCACCAGACCCGGCATCACCAGTTTGCCCCTCGCGTCCAGCGTCTGTGGGTCGGCTGCTCCGGGCTCCGCAGCCTCTGTTCCCGACGGAGCGATGGAGGTGATGATGCCGTCGTCGATGGTGAGGGTGTGGTGGCGCAGGATGGTGTCGCGGTCGTCGACGGTGACGAGGTACGCGGCGTTCTCGATGACGACGCGACTCACGGCGTGGCCTCGGTGACCGGGTCGGGGTCGACGAGTGGCTCGGCGGCGCCCTCGTCCTCGGCGAAGCTGGCACGGGTGTGGACGAGCTCGTCCAGCACCGCGAGCACGTCGGCGCTGGATGCGGCGAGCACCGCCGATATCTCCTCCATCGTGATGGGTTCGGAGTCCGGACCCACGCCGGCGGCGGGGTTCACGACGAGTGAGATCGCGGCATACCGCAGTCCGTCCTCGACCGCGAGGGTGACCTCGGGCACCCCGGTCATGCCGGCGACGGTGCCACCGGCGAGGGCCGCGAGCCGGATCTCCGCAGGAGTCTCGAACCGAGGCCCCTCGAAGGCGGCGTAGACCCCACCGTCACGCATCGACCGCCCGGACCGGGCTGCGGCATCGAGAATCTCGCGGCGCAGCGCCGGGTGATAGGCGTCGACCACGTCGACGTGCCGGACCCCCTCGGGCGTGGAGCCGTCGAAGAACGTGACCGGTCGCTGGCGGGTGAGGTCGAGGAAGTCGTCGAGGCAGACGAGGTTGCCGGGGGAGAGATCTGGGTCGATGCTGCCCGTGACGTTCACCGCAACGACGTCGCGCACACCGAGGTCTGTCAGGGCGCGGATGTTGGCGCGGTAGTTGACCAGGTGCGGTGGCACGGTGTGACCGGCCCCGTGCCTGGTGAGGAAGACGACGGGCAGGCCGTGCCACGTGCCGCGGGTGATCCGGGCGTCGCCGAAGACGGTGGTGATCGCCTCGGTCACGGGGTCGCTCAGTGCCTCGAGGTCGTAGAAGCCGGTGCCGGCAATGATGCCGAGGGGCGGGGTGGTCATGCCCCGGCACGCTACCGGTCCGCGGTGGTCACGCCACGCGCGGTGGGCGAGAGCGGTGGCAGGATGCCCGCATGGCTGCACAGGTGGCGATCGCAGCGACCGGCCCGGTCTCCCTGGCGGCCGGTCGGGCCGTGGCGCGCGCGGGCGGCAACGCCGTCGACGTCGCCGCGGCCGCAGCCTTCGCAGCGATGTGCACGGAGCCCGGGATCGTCTCGCTCGCGGGCGGCGCCTTCGTGTCGGTCTGGCCCGCTGATGGTGCTCCGGTCGTGATCGACGGCAACGTCGAGATGCCGGGCCGGGGCCTGCCGGCCGACCGCTTCGGTCAGGGAGTGCGCGAGGTCGTCACCGACTACGGCGGGGGAGTGCGGATGTATGCCGGTCACGGCTCGGTCGCGACGCCCGGAGCCGTGGCGGCATTGGGCCTCGCCGTGGAGGAGCTCGGAGTCGCTCCTTGGGTCGAGGTGGTCGCCCCGGCGGCGGCGGCCTGCCGGGCGGGCTACCCGATCGGCGGCGCGGCGGCGCGCTACCTCTCCTTCACCGCCGACTCCCTCTTCGGTGACGACCCCGAGGCGCATCGGTTGGTCACCCGCGCCGACGGAAGCCCGGTGCGGGCCGGTGATCTCGCCACCAACGGAGCCCTCGCCGACATCCTGGACCTCGTCGCGCACGAGGGCTCGTCGGTGCTGTCCACGGGCGAGGTGGGCCGAGCGATGGTCTCGGACATGGCGGCCCACGAAGGGCTCGTGACGAGCGCCGACCTAGCGGAGTACTCCCCCCTCGTGCGGCCACCGGTGCGCCGGGTGGTCGGTGACTGGGACCTCGCGGTCAACCCCCCGCCCTCGGTCGGCGGGCCGATGCTCGCCGTGATGCTCGGGGAGCTCGCCCGGCGCCGGTCGCACCACTGGGCCGACCTCATCGAGATCCAGCGTGCCGTGCTGCGCTACCGCGTCGCGGTTCACGACTACTCCACCGACCTCGACGCCGCTGGCCACGAGCTGCTGCTGCGGGTCGACCGGCACGGGCTGGCCGGGCTCCCCACCAGTGCCAGCACGGCGCACATCTCGGCGGTCGACTCCGACGGCACGGCCTGCGCGATCACGATGTCCGCCGGCTACGGCGCCGGCATCACCGTCCCGGGCACCGGGATGCTCCTCAACAATGCGCTCGGCGAGCCGGAACTCAACCGCCTGGGCCTGCACCGGCTCACCCCCGGCACCCGGCTCGCTTCCAACATGGCACCGACCACCGGGCGCACCGCTGACGGTCGGGTGCTCGCGATCGGGTCACCGGGCGCCGACCGGATCACGACGGCGCTGATGCAGGTGCTCGGCCAGGGCTGCATCGGTGGCGCGCCACTGCGAGAGGCCATCGACGCCCCCCGCCTGCACGTGCGGTTCGACGAGGGGGGCGAGCCGGTCATCGAGCACGAGTCCGGGCCGGGTCTCGACGAGGCGGTGGCAGCCAGCGGCATGGCCTCGATCGACCACGGTGAGCTCTCGATGTACTTCGGCGGAGTGGGCGCCGCCTACCTGCACACCGACGGAGTGCTCGAGGCGGCCGGCGACCCCCGCCGGGAAGCGGCGGTGGAGGTCGTGGACGTGCCGGTGGGTGGTTGAGCCATCTCCATGACGGTCAGTGGAGGTCGGCGCCGGTGACCATCCAGCGGTCGGTGCGCACCCGCAGCCACATCAGTGTGGCGCGCACCGACATGAACGCGGTGAAGGCAATCCACAGCCACAGCACTGCGTCGACCTCCCCGCGCTGGGTGCCGCCGTCGAGCAGCCAGTCCCCGGCAGTGCGCACGGCCAGGATGATCGGCAGGTAGGCCACCAGGGTCGCGACCATGGCCTTGGCCAACCACCTCCCGTCACCGGCTCCGATGAGCACGCCGTCGATGACGAAGACGTAACCCGAGAGGGGCTGGCTCAGGGCGACGATCACGAGGCCACCGGCGATGACGGCCTGCACCGCGACGTCCGGGGAGAAGAGCGGGCCGACGAACGGGCGCGCGAGCAGCACGACGAGGCCCAGGACCACACCCGCGAGCACGCCCCAGCGCAGCATCAGCTGGGTCGCCGCGCGAGTGCGCTCGACCTGCCCGGCGCCCAGGGCCTTGCCGGTGATCGCCTGCGCGGCGATGGCGATCGCATCGAGGGAGAAGGTGAGGAAGGACCAGATCGTCGCGGTCACCTGGTAGGCCGCGAGCGGCACGTCGCCGAGACCGGCGGCGACGAAGGTCGTCACGAGCAGCACCCCGCGCAGCGCCATCGTGCGGATGAGGAGGGGGACACCCCCGCGTGCTGCCGCGAGCACCCGACCGGGGTGGGCCCGCAGCGGCACTGACGTGCCCACGGCATACCGGGTCAGGACGACGATCAGCCCGATCGCCATGCCGGTCTGGGCGATCACGGTGCCCCAGGCCGACCCGGCGATGCCCCAGCCGAGGCCGATGACGAACCAGATGTTCAGGACGATGTTGGCCCCGAAGCCGAGCACGGCAGCGACCAGCGGCGTACGGGTGTCCTGGAGACCGCGCAGGACTCCTGTCGTGGCGAGCACGACGAGCATGCCGGGGATGCCGAGGGCCGAGACGCGCAGATAGATGACGGCCTGGGCAAGGGCGGCCTCGGAGGCGCCGAAGAGCTGGCAGATGGGCTCGGCGAGGACGGCGACGACTGCGGTCGTGAGGGCGCCGAGGGCCACGGCGAGCCAGGTGCCGTCGATGCCGGCGGAGATGGCGCCTGCGCGCGAACCCGACCCGAGCTGGCGGGCGACGACGGCGGTCGTGCCGTAGGCGAGGAAGACGAAGACGTTCGCCGCGGTGAGGAGCACGGCGCTCGCGACCCCGAGGCCCGCGAGCGGTGCGACACCGAGCCGCCCGACGATCGCGGCGTCGGCGAGCAGGAAGAGCGGCTCGGCAACCAGTGCGAGGAACGCGGGAACGGCGAGGCGCAGCACCTCCCGGTGCTGGCTCACCGACTCCTCGCTCACGTCAGGCACTGTGGCACGGTTCTCCCCCCGCTCGCCGATCTGCCCGCCCCCGTTCTTTCGCGGAGTCAGGAGCACCCCGCGGAGTCTTGGGCGCACTCGGCCCTGACCCGTCGGCATCCCCATGAATGAGCGAGGTCCTCCTGACTCCGCGTAAGACCGGCTGGGTCGAGCCACCCGAACCCGACGAGTGCTCAGGACTTCGCGGAGGACACCGGGATGCCGGGTGGCTCGACCCGCGTCGGTCCATTCGTTCCCTGCCCCTGTGGATAACGCCCGTCGTCCAAGGCGCTGCCCTGCGAGGCTGGCTTCATGCTCGGTCACCCCGCCCCCACCCCCGTTCGACCCGGGGCTCCTGCGCGTCGGGAGGAACCTTCGGGCGGTCGGGGTGGAGCCGGCCCGCGGCGGCTGGCACCACGTCCGTCACGGTGTCTGGCTGCCTGAGCCCCAGTGGACCCAGCTCTACCCAGAAGCACGCCACGCGGCTCTGGTGCATGCAAGCGCCCTGTGCCTGGGGAGGAACCGGCCGGTGTTCGCCCTCACGTCAGCGGCTGCGCTCTGGGGCCTGCCTCGGATCGAGCCCTGGCCGGACTCGGTGCGAGTGCTGGTCCACAAGAGGGCCAGGGGTCGGGGGTCGGCGCTGGTCCGACCCCACGTGGGGCGGGAGGCGGCGGGCGCCGAGCACTCGGGTCTCGTCGTCACCTCGGTGGCCCGGACCGTGGTGGATCTCGCTCGCACCGGCAGCCTCGTGTCCGCCGTGGCAGCAGCGGACCATGCCCTCCGTCATGGCCTGTGCTCGAGGGAAGACCTGGTTGCCGAAGTGGATGCCGTGAAGCCGCGTGTCCGTGGGCGGCGCACCGCAGGGCTGGTCGTCGCGCTCGCCGACCCGCTGAGCATGTCTCCCGGCGAGAGCCTCTCGCGGGTGCAGATGTTCCTTCTCAACCTTCCCCGGCCAACACTGCAGCAGCAGGTCAACGACGCCGACGGGTTCATCGGCCTCGTCGACTTCGGGTGGGAGGGCGTGGTCGGAGAGTTCGACGGCAAGGTGAAGTACCGCCTCCCCGATGGTGCCGACCCGCGTGAGGCCACCGAGATCCTCTGGCGCGAGAAGGCACGAGAGGACCGGCTCCGCCGCTGCTCACGCGTCGCGCGCTGGACGTGGTCGGTGGCCCTGGAGCGGAATCGGCTTGCGGGAGTGCTGGCTCAGCACGGCATACGGTCCCAGCCGACGAGCACCTGGTTGGCGGAAAGGCCCGCGGCCTGAAGGTCAGGTCCGGACCGGTGTGTCTGCCCACCGCCGCCTCTTGTCGTCGCGGAGTCAGGGGCACTTCGTCCAGGCGCAGGGATGTCGCTGAGTCAGGGGTGCACCTGGGGTGGATCCCGCGGAGTGCTCCTGACTCCGCAAAGAATGGGGGTGCGGAGAGGGGAAGGGGCGGTCAGAGGTGCTTGAGTGCTTCGCGTCGGGAGAGTCCCGAGAGACGGTCGCCCCGGTGCGCCAAGAAGGCCCGGACCCACTCCGGGTCGGTGCGGGCATGCTGCCGGAGCGCCCAGCCGATCGCCTTCCGGACGAAGAACTCCTTGCCGTATGCCGTGCCGTCGAGGTTGGCGTCGATGGCACCGGCCAGCAGGTGGAGATCGGTCGCGTGCCGGTGCTTCAGCTGCGCGAGGATGGCGGTGCGCCGCAGCCAGAGGTCATCGGTCTCGGCCCACTCGCGGAGCAGCGGAGTGGCAGCAGCCCTGTGCGAGAGCAGGATCGGCCCGACCCTGTCGGCGGCGACCGGGTCCACGAGGTCCCACCACGCGCCCGTCACGACGAGGTGGCGGTAGAGCCACAGCGTCTCGACGTCTTGCCACGAGC
>JBDSVV010000376.1:0-3998 GCA_039927035.1 Ornithinibacter sp.
CCGAACTCCACCCAGGCGTTGGTCACGCCGAGCGCGCTGAGGGCTCGATACGCCATGTACTCGGCAAAGGACTCGTTGAGCCAGAGGTCGTCCCACCACCGCATGGTCACGAGGTCGCCGAACCACATGTGAGCCATCTCGTGGGCGATGGTGTTGTCTCGCACCAGAATCTGGTCAGGGGTGGCCGCGCCGCGGAAGACGTAGGTGTCGCGGAAGGTCACGCAGCCGGGGTTCTCCATCGCGCCCGCGTTGAACTCGGGGACGAAGACCTGGTGATAGTCCCCGAACGGGTACCTGATGCCGAAGAGCAACTGGTAGTGGTCCAGGCACGCCCGGGTGACAGCGAGCATCTGCTCGGCCTGCTCTCGCAGGTGCTCTCCGAGAGATCGCCGCGCGTGGATGCCGAGCGGTATGCCGTCGTGCTCGGCAGTGACCGAGGCCCACGGGCCGGCGCAGACCGTCACGAAGTAGGTGGCGAGCGGGCGAGTCGTTGAAAGCTCCCAACGACCCGGAGCCGACTGTGTCGCAGCACCGTTCCCCAGCACGGTCCAATCCGTCGGCGCCGACACGGTGACCGTGTAGGGCGCCTTGAGGTCAGGCTGGTCGAAGCACGCGAAGACGGTGGGCGCGGCATCGAGGAAGAGGTGACCGTAGACGTAGTCCTCCCCGTCGGCCGGGTCGGTGCTGCGGTGCAGCCCCTGACCGTGGTGGCTGTACGCCATCGTCGCGTCCACCACGAGCACGTTGTCGGCAGGCAGATCGTGGAGCGGCAGCCGACCGTCGAGAAGGGTGCTCGGATCGATCTTCAGGCCGTTGAGTCGGATCGCCGCCACCGACCGCGGTCGCAGGTCGACGAACGTCGCGCCACCTGGCTCGCGGCACCGGAAGGTCAGGACGGACCTGGACCCGAAGACCTCCGGGCCCTGGTCGAGGTCGAGGTCGACGACCACCGACTCCACAACGATCAGGTGCTCCCTGGTGACGGCTTCGGCACGGGTGAGTGACGGCATACGGCCCACCCAACCAGAGGGTGGCGCCACCCGCGGCACACTGGGGTCATGGACCTGCTGCGCACCCCCGAGTCTGCCTTCGACGCGATCACCGACTTCCCCCACCCTCCCCGCTTCGCCGACGTGGCGACACCCGGGGCGGCAGAGAGCGTGCGGATGGCCTGGTACTCCTCGGGGCCGCAGGACGGCCCGGTCGTCCTGCTCCTGCACGGCGAGCCCACCTGGTCCTACCTCTACCGCGACGTCATGGCCGTGCTGGCGGATGCCGGGTTGCGGGCGATCGCGGTCGACCTCGTCGGCTTCGGCCGCTCGGACAAGCCGACGAGCGCGACCGACCACACCTATGAGCGGCACGTCGCCTGGGTGCGGTCGCTGGTCTTCGACGTGCTCGACCTGCGCGACGTCACGCTCGTGGGCCAGGACTGGGGTGGGCTGATCGGCCTGCGTCTCGTGGCGGAGCACCCCGGCCGGTTCGCCCGGGTCGTCGCGGCCAACACCGGGCTCCCGACCGGGGATCACCACATGCCGCCGCAGTGGTGGCAGTTCCGTCGGGCCGTGGAGGGTGCCGCCACTCTCGACATCGGCCGGCTGGTGTCCGCCGGCTGCCGGCGACCGCTGCGTCCGGGTGCCGCCGCAGCATACGACGCCCCGTTCCCCGACCCTTCCATGCTGGCCGGCCCACGCGCGATGCCGACACTGGTCCCGACGTCGCCCCAGGACCCGGCCACCGGAGCGAACCGCGCTGCGTGGGAACGTCTGCGATCGTGGGACCGCCCCTTCCTCGTCGCGTTCTCCGACTCCGACCCGATCACCGGCCCGATGGCGTCGGTGCTCCAGCGTGCCATCCCGGGAACGCGCGGGCTGGAGCACCCGGTCCTCGCGGGAGCAGGTCACTTCCTCCAGGAGGATGCCGGGGCGGAGCTGGGGGCCGTGATCGCCGCATTCGTCCGCCAGAGCCGTGGCGAGGGCGTGGATGGGGCCACCGACTGAGATGGAGGCCTCCCTGCACGCCGACGTCTCCGCGACCCTGCAGCCGGGGCCGGCGACATTCTCCCCCAAGGTTATTGGTGTGCTGCGCAGCGACCTCGGCTTCAGCGGCGTCATCGTCAGCGACGCCCTCGACATGGCGGGAGCCAGCGCCGTGACCGGCATGCCGGAAGCGGCCGTGCTCGCGCTCCTCGCTGGCGTTGACCTGCTCTGCCTCGGGTCGCAGACCGCGCCGGAGGAGTATGCCGCGGTGCACGCAGCCGTGCTCGAGGCCGTCGCGTCCGGTCGGCTTCCTGCGGGACGGGTGGTCCAAGCCGCCGCCCGGGTGCGAGCCCTGGCGTCGCGCAGCACCGATCACCTCGGGGGACGCTCGCACCCCGCGGGCCAGGACAGCGCGATCACCGACGAGCAGGTCGCCGCGACGTTCACCACCTCGATCAGGTTCACGCGGTGGTGCCAGGACCCGGCGCAAGCAGTGGTCGTCCAGGTCGAGAGCGGGAGCAACTTCGCGGTGGGGGCCGTGGACTGGGGGCCGAGATCGGTCGGTGTCGGCGTGGAGGCGCCCTCGGTCCCCCCGGGTGCGAAGTTGGCCGTCGTCGCGCGCTCCCGGTCCGCTGGCCACCCCGCGCACCGGGTGCTCGCCGACCTGCGCGACATCGGGCACCACGCTGTCCTGATCGAGTGCGGTTGGCCCCGGGGCGGGGCCGATGTCGAGACCTACGGCGGGTCGCCGGCGGTGGCCGGGGCCCTGCTGGGGCTCCTGGGAGTCGCGCTCACCGATAGGGTCTCGGGCGTGGTGAGTCCCTGATGGAGATCCTGGTCAGTCCGACAGCGGAGGAGACGGCTCGTCGTGCCGCCACTGCCGTGCGGGACGTGCTGTTCCGCGACCGCTCCCGAGCCCCGGTGCTCGGGTTGGCGACGGGGTCCTCACCGGTTGGCCTCTACGGCGAGCTCGCGCGCGCCGTCGCGCCTGAGGGCCCGGGCTTCTCCAGCGTGCACGGCGTCGCGCTCGACGAGTACGTCGGTCTTCCACCCGGCCACCCCGAGGGCTACCGCCAGGTGCTGCTGCGTGACGCGTGCGCCGTCATCGGTCTCCGGCCGGAGAACCTGTCGGTGCCCGACGGCTCCGGCCCCGACCTCGCCACACTCACCGTGGCTGCGCGCGCCTACGAGCAGCACATCCGCTCCCTTGGCGGGGTCGACGTGCAGGTGCTGGGCATCGGCGCCAACGGTCACCTCGGCTTCAACGAGCCCGGGTCCGCGCTCACGTCGCGAACGAGGGTCAAACGACTCTCGGAGCGCACCCGCCGGGACAACGCGCGCTTCTTCCGCGACCTCGACGACGTGCCGACCCACTGCGTGACCCAGGGGCTCGGGACGATCCTCGATGCCAGACGGCTCGTGCTCGTCGCCACGGGTGACGCGAAGGCGGATGCCGTCGCGTCGGCCCTCGAGGGTCCCCTCACAGCCTCGGTTCCGGCATCGGTGCTGCAGTGGCACTCCGACACCGTCGTGTGCCTCGACGAGGCCGCCGCCGGGGGGCTGCGCAACCGTCAGTACTACGACGACTCCGCCGCGGGCCTGCAGTAGCCGTCCGCGCCGGCCCACCCGGCTGACCCGCTCGGCCCAGCGCCGCACCTCGGCCGGCACGATGGCTCAGCTGGCGAGGTACAGCCTGGAAGCGAGTTCGTGCTCTTCGAGGATCTCGGGAGCACATGCTTCGTCGAGCCATGCCTCTGTGACGCCGAGCACATCGTGGTCGCGGAGCTGGAAGGCCGCCCACTGTCGTTCCGCTGCTGCGGTTTCAGGGTGTTCGTCGCTGATCTTACGGGAGACGATCGCGACGAGCTCGGCCAGCCGCTGGGGTGTGAGCAGTGGTGGGTCGTTGTGCATCCGTTCTGCTCGTTGTCGTTCCAGGTGTCGGTCGTAGCCGCCTTGGGTGAGGTCCCAGACGACGGATCTTCCGAGCTCATCCGGTGTTGCGCGGACGTGTGCGATGAG
>JBDSVV010000377.1:0-5111 GCA_039927035.1 Ornithinibacter sp.
CGAGCTGCTGGACCGTGGTGATGATCGGCTTGTCCATCGCGGTGGTGGCCGCGCGGATGGCATAGCCGTCGGCGCGGGCCGAGGCGCTCGGACCGCTGGGGCTGTTGACCACCATGTCGATCTCACCGGCGTTGATCCAGTCGACGATCGAGCGCCCGTCCGCGCCGCGCTCGGCGTGCTTGAGGACGACCTCGGCCTCGATGCCGTTGCGCCGCAGCACGTCGGCGGTGCCAGAGGTGGAGATCACCCGGAATCCCAGGTCGACGAGCCGCTTCACGGGGAAGATGATCGCGCGCTTGTCACGGTTCGCGACGGAGACGAAGACCGTTCCCGTCGTGGGCAGCCCACTGATCGCACCGAGCTGGGCCTTGGCGAAGGCGCGACCGAAGTCGGTGTCGATGCCCATGACCTCACCGGTGGAGCGCATCTCGGGGCCGAGCAGGCTGTCGACGACGAGGCCCTCCGCGGTGCGGAACCGCTTGAAGGGCAGCACCGCCTCCTTCACCGACATCGGGGCGTGCGCCGGCATCCGACCACCGTCGGTGTGGGCGGGAAGCATGCCCTCGGCCCGCAGCTCGGCGATCGAGGCTCCCAGCATGATCCGGGCCGCCGCCTTGGCCAGCGCGACACCGGTCGCCTTGGCCACGAAGGGCACCGTGCGCGAGGCCCTGGGGTTCGCCTCGAGGACGTAGAGGATGTCCTGAGCGAGGGCGAACTGCACGTTCATCAGCCCGCGCACCCCGATGCCCTCGGCCAGGGCGAGGGTCGACGCGCGCACCCGCTCGAGCTCACCCATCCCGAGCGTCACCGGCGGCAGGGTGCACGAGGAGTCACCGGAGTGGATGCCGGCCTCCTCGATGTGCTCCATGATGCCGCCGACATACATCTCCTCGCCGTCGTACAGCACGTCGACATCGATCTCGATGGCGTCGTCGAGGAAGCGGTCGACGAGCACCGGGTGCTCGGGGCTCGCGACCGTGGCCCGCTCGACGTATCCCGAGAGGGTGAGGTCGTCGAAGACGATCTCCATCCCACGCCCGCCGAGGACGTAGGAGGGACGCACGAGCACGGGGTAGCCGATCTCGCGGGCGATCTCGACCGCTTCCGGTGCGCTGTATGCCGTGCCGTGCTTGGGTGCCGGCAGCCGGGCCTCGGCCAGCACGCGGCCGAAGGCACCACGGTCCTCGGCCAGGTCGATCGCCGCGGGGCTGGTGCCCACCATCGGTACGCCCTCGGCCTCCAGTGCCTTGGCGAGCCCCAGCGGGGTCTGGCCGCCGAGCTGGACGATGACCCCTGCCACCGGGCCGGCCCTGGTCTCGGCGTGCACGACCTCGAGGACGTCCTCGAGGGTGAGCGGCTCGAAGTAGAGCCGGCTGCTCGTGTCGTAGTCGGTGGACACCGTCTCAGGGTTGCAGTTGACCATCACGGTGTCGTAGCCGGCATCGCGCAGGGCGAAGCTGGCGTGCACGCAGGAGTAGTCGAACTCCACTCCCTGGCCGATGCGGTTGGGTCCGGAGCCGAGGATGATGACGGCGGGCCGTTCGCGCGGCGACACCTCGTCCTCCTCGTCGTAGGAGCTGTAGTGATACGGCGTGCTCGCCGCGAACTCGGCCGCGCAGGTGTCGACCGTCTTGTAGACCGGTCGCACCCCGAGGGCGTGCCGCACCCCGCGGACCACCGCCTCCGGCATCCCGCGCAGGGTGGCGATCTGCGCGTCACTGAAGCCGTGGCGCTTGGCCAGCCGCAGCACGTCGAGGGTCAGCTCGGTCGAGGCGGCCACCGCGTCGGCGATGCCCTCGATGAGCGACATCTGGTCCAGGAACCAGGGGTCGATGCCCGTCGCCTCGTGCACCTCCTCGACGGACAACCCTCCGCGCAGGGCCTGCTGGACGAGCACGATGCGACCGTCGGTCGGTCGGCGCGCCTGGTCGAGCACCTCGCGCGCCTCCTCGGCGGTGGGCCGGGGGCCGTCCCAGTGGAAGCTGCTGCCCTTCTTC
This sequence comes from Ornithinibacter sp., assembly GCA_039927035.1. GTDB lineage: Bacteria > Actinomycetota > Actinomycetes > Actinomycetales > Dermatophilaceae > Fodinibacter. The sequence continues at coordinate 1,998 of JBDSVV010000377.1, forward strand.
TCCAGCGACCGCAGCGCCTTCTGGAGGGCCTCGGTGAAGTTGCGACCGATCGACATCGCCTCCCCGACCGACTTCATCGTCGTGGTGAGGGTGTCATCGGCCGCGGGGAACTTCTCGAACGCGAAGCGGGGCACCTTGACCACGACGTAGTCCAGCGAGGGCTCGAAGCTCGCGGGCGTCTCCCGGGTGATGTCGTTGGGCACCTCGTCGAGGGTGTAGCCGATTGCCATCTTCGCCGCGATCTTCGCGATCGGGAAGCCGGTCGCCTTCGACGCGAGCGCGGAGGAGCGGGAGACCCGAGGGTTCATCTCGATGACGATGATGCGACCATCGGCCGGGTTGACCGCGAACTGGATGTTGCAGCCACCGGTCTCGACGCCCACCTCGCGGATCACAGCGATGCCGATGTCGCGCAACCGCTGGTACTCGCGGTCGGTGAGCGTGAGGGCAGGGGCGACGGTGATGGAGTCGCCGGTGTGCACGCCCATCGGGTCCAGGTTCTCGATCGAGCAGACCACGACGACGTTGTCGGCGTGGTCGCGCATCACCTCGAGCTCGTACTCCTTCCACCCCATGATCGACTCCTCGAGGAGCACCTCGGTGACCGGGGAGTACTGCAGGCCGGCTCCTCCGATGCGTACGAGCTCGTCCTCGTCGTGGGCGAAACCGCTGCCCAGTCCGCCCATCGTGAAGGAGGGGCGCACGACCACCGGGTAGCCGAGCTCGTCTGCGGCAGCGAGCAGCTCACCCATCGTGTGGCAGATGGTCGAGCGCGCCGACTCGGCACCGCACCGCTCGACGACCCCCTTGAACTTCTGGCGGTCCTCTCCCAGCTGGATCGCCTCGACGCTGGCGCCGATGAGCGGGCAGTCGTACTTCGCCAGCACCCCGCGGTCGTGCAGCTCGATGGCGCAGTTGAGCGCCGTCTGGCCACCCAGCGTCGCCAGCACGGCATCCGGCCGCTCCTTGGCGATGATCAGCTCGACGATCTCGGCGGTGATCGGCTCGACGTAGGTCGCGTCCGCGAACTCCGGGTCGGTCATGATCGTCGCCGGGTTGGAGTTGACGAGGATGACCCGGATGCCCTCCTCGCGCAGCACCCGGCACGCCTGGGTGCCCGAGTAGTCGAACTCGCACGCCTGGCCGATGACAATCGGCCCGGAGCCGATGACGAGCACGCTCCTGATGTCGTCCCTCTTGGGCATCAGATCACCCCACGAGGTTCTGCGCTCGTACCGCCCACGCAGGGCGTGGGACCCGGCTCCGCTGCGTCGCGGGGACCCCGACCTTCACGTGGCATCACTGCGTGGCTCCTTGCATGAGGTCGACGAAACGGTCGAAGAGGTATGCGGCGTCGTGTGGACCGGCCGCCGCCTCGGGGTGGTACTGCACCGAGAAGGCCGGCACGTCGAGGCACTCCAAGCCCTCGACGACGTCGTCGTTGAGGCACACGTGGCTCACCCGCACCCGCCCGAAGGGGGTGTCGGAGTCGCGCTCGAGCGGCGCGTCCACGGCGAACCCGTGGTTGTGCGCGGTGACCTCCACCTTGCCCGTCGTGCGGTCCATCACCGGCTGGTTGATGCCCCGGTGCCCGTACTTCAGCTTGTAGGTGCCGAAACCCAGTGCGCGACCGAGGATCTGGTTGCCGAAGCAGATGCCGAAGTAGGGAATCCGCTCGCTGAGCACGGCCCCCACGAGCTCCACCTGGTGCTCGGCCGTGCTCGGGTCGCCGGGTCCGTTGGAGAGGAAGACACCGTCTGCGCCCACCGCGCGCACGTCCTCGAGGGTCGCGGTCGCCGGGAGCACGTGCACCTCGATGCCGCGCTCGGCCATCATCACCGGCGTCATCGCCTTGATCCCGAGGTCCACCGCAGCCACGGTGAACCGCTTCTCCCCCAACGCCGGGACCACGTATGCCGTGTCGGTCGCGACCTGCTCGGCGAGCGAGGCGCCAGCCATCTCCGGGGCCCCGCGCACCACGGCCAGGAGCTCCTCGACCGGCCGGGCTGCAGCATCGCCGGAGAAGACGCCCACCCGCATCGCACCGCGCTCGCGCAGGTGCCGCGTCAGGGCCCGGGTGTCGACGTCACAGATGCCGACGACACCCTGGGCGTCAAGCTCCTCCTCCAGGCTGCGCCGCGAGCGCCAGCTCGAGGGTCGCAGGGCGGCGTCGCGCACGACGTAGCCGGCCACCCAGATCCGGGCGGACTCGTCGTCCTCGTCGTTCCAGCCGGTGTTCCCGACGTGCGGCGCGGTCATGACGACCACCTGCCGGTGGTAGCTCGGGTCGGTCAGGGTCTCCTGGTAGCCGGTCATCCCGGTGGAGAAGACGGCCTCACCGACCGTGGTCCCTCGCCTGCCGTAGGCGGACCCGGTGAAGGTGCGCCCGTCCTCGAGGACGAGCCGGGCGGGCTCACGGATGGTCAGCACGAGGCCGGCTCCCCTCCCTGGGCGGTGACGGTGCCGCCCAGGATCGTCGTGTGGACGGCGCCGCGCAGGCTGGCACCGTGCCACGGAGTGTTGCGGGACAGGGACTGTGACGCATCTCGGTCGACGGTCACGATGGCGGTCGGGTCGACCAGCACCAGGTTCGCCCGGATGCCGGGAGCCACGGGGTTGCCGTGGTCGGAGAGGCCGGCGATCCGTGCGGGAGCCGTGGACATGACCCGCGCCAGGTCGTGCCACCCGAGTCGGCCCTCCGCGACCAGCAGGTCGTGCACCACCGCGAAGGCGGTCTCGAGCCCCAGCATCCCGAAGGCTGCGTCGACGAAGGCGTGCTCCTTGTCGTGGCGTGCGTGCGGGGCGTGGTCGGTGGCGACGGCGTCGATCGTGCCGTCGACCAACCCCGTGCGCAGGGCTTCCTGGTCCTCGCTCGGTCGCAGCGGTGGGTTGACCTTGAAGACAGGGTCGTAACCAATGAGGAGCTCGGTGCCGAGGGCCAGGTGGTGCGGGGTGACCTCCGCGGTGACCGAGATGCCGCGGGCCTTGGCCCACCGCACCACGTCGAGCCCCTCGGCAGTTGTCACGTGGGCGACGTGCACCCGCGAGCCGGTGTGCTCGGCGAGCATGACGTCGCGGGCGATGATGCTCGCCTCGGCGACGGGCGGCCAGCCC
>JBDSVV010000378.1:0-4866 GCA_039927035.1 Ornithinibacter sp.
GCGATCAGCGTGGGGACCAACCCCACCTTCGAGACCAGCGACCGGCGCACCGTGGAGGCCTACGTCCTGGACCGCGACGACCTCGACCTCTACGACGAGTCGGTGATGGTGGAGTTCACCGCGCACATCCGGCCGACCGTGAAGTTCGAGAACGTCGAGGAGCTGCTCGACGCGATGGCCCAGGACGTCGCGACGTGCCGCCAGCTGCTCGCCACGATCGTCCCGGCCTGACGCGCTGGGCCCGGCACGACGTCGGCCTCTACCTCGCGGCGGCCGGAGCCTCCGTCGTCGGTGCGCTGCTCGTGTGGTCGGCAACCGCGCGCGGTGACGGGACGGCATACCTCTTTCGCCACCTGCTCACCGCGGTGGTCGGCCTGGCGCTGGCCCTGGCGCTCAGCGGCTGGGGTGAGCAGCGGATCCGGGCCATCGCCGGGTGGGTCTACGGACTGTCCGTCCTGGGCCTGGTCGCCGTGCTCACCCCCCTCGGGGCGACCGTCAACGGCTCGAGGTCGTGGATCCCGCTGCTCGGTGGGTTCACCATCCAGCCCGCGGAGATCGCCAAGGTGGGGCTGTGCCTCGCGCTCGCGGCGCTGCTCGCCGGCCGGGGCGACCGCGGAGAGCCACCCGGCCACCGGCAGGTACTGATGGCCGCCGTGCTGGTCGCCCTGCCGACCGGGCTGGTCCTGCTGCAACCGGACCTCGGCTCGGCGGCGGTGATCCTCGCTCTCGGCTTCGTGGTGGTGACCGTCTCAGGGGCCCCGAGGGTGTGGGCGCTCGGCGCCCTCGGACTGGCCGCCGCGCTGGTGGTCGTGGCGCTGACCACGGATGTCCTCAGCGCCTACCAGAAGGACCGCCTCACGGCCTTCGCCAACCCCAACGCCGACCCGCAAGGACTGGGTTACCAGACCCGGCAGGTGCGGCTCGCCATCGGTTCGGGTGGCTGGTGGGGCGAAGGATTTATGTCCGGGGAGCGCACCCAGGGTGCAGCGATCCCCTACCAGCTCAACGACTTCATCTTCTCGGTGGCGGGGGAGGAGCTCGGCTTCGTGGGCTCGGTCGGGCTGCTGCTCCTGCTCGGGTTCGTGGTGGCTCGCGTGCTCGTGGTGGCGGCGCGAGCCGGGAGCACGTTCGGCGCCCTGGTCGCCGTTGGGGTGGCGGCCTGGCTGGCGGTGCAGGTGGTGCAGAACGTGGGGATGAACCTCGGCCTGCTGCCGGTCACCGGGCTACCGCTGCCCTTCATCTCCTACGGGGGGTCCTCCATGCTCGTCTCGTGGGCGGCGATCGGGTTGGTGGACTCGGCCCACACGGCGGCCTCCGCCCGGTGAAGTCAGGCCGCTCCGTGATGGGCGGGGCACCGCCACGGGGCCGTCGCATCACGATGTGACTCGCCAGTAGGAACGGCATCCCGCGCGGCGCCCCCGTGTGACAGGATTCCCGGAACGCCCCCAAAGACGAGGACGATTCCCGATGAGCACGGCACCCACCCAGATCAAGACCCCCGCAGACGAGCAGATCGACCAGGCGCTCCTCGAGCACCGCGCGCAGAGCGTCGCCCACCTCTTCCGGGAGCGCGTGGCCGCCTCCCCGGATCGACCGGGATTCATCCACGCGATCGTCTCGGAGTCCGGGGACGAGTGGGTCACCGAGACCTGGAGCCAGGTCGACGTGGTCGTCCGCGAGATCGGTGCCGGGCTGATCGCCCTCGGGATCGACAGCGAGGAGCGTGTCGCGATCGCGTCGGGCACCCGCTACGAGTGGGCGCTGGCCGACCTCGGGGTCATGGTCGCCGGGGCGGCGACCACGACGATCTACCCCACCACCATGGCCGAGGACGTCGCGTTCATCCTCGTGGACTCCGGCACGCGCGTGGTCTTCGCCGAGAACGACGACCAGCTGGAGAAGCTGCGCTCGATCCACGACCGGACCCCGGGTGTGGTCAAGGTCGTCGTCTTCGATGGTGTCGCCCACGACGACGAGTGGACGCTGACCCTGGACGAGCTCCGACTCCTGGGCCGGGAGTACCTCGAGGGCGACCCGGGAGCGGTCGACGTGCGGATCGACTCCATCGACCCCAGCCAGCTCGCCACGATCATCTACACCTCCGGCACCACCGGACGTCCGAAGGGTGTGCGCCTGCCGCACAGCGCCTGGACGTATGAGGCCGCCGCAACCGAGGCCGTCGACATCCTCTCCGAGGACGACTTGCAGTTCCTCTGGCTGCCGCTGGCGCACGTGTTCGGCAAGGTGCTCCTCACCTTCCCGCTGCAGATCGGCTTCGCGACGGCGATCGACGGTCGGATCGACAAGATCATCGACAACCTGGCCGTGGTGCAGCCGACCTTCATGGGTGCCGCCCCGCGCATCTTCGAGAAGGCCTACGGGCGGATCCAGACCACGATGGAGGCCGAGGGCGGGGCCAAGGCCAAGCTCTTCACCTGGGCCAGCGGGGTGGGGCGCGAGGTCAGTGCGCTGCGCGAGCAGGGCAAGAGCCCCTCGGGGATGCTCGCCGTGCAGTACGCCATCTCCGACAAGCTCATCGGCGCAAAGATCCGCGAGCGGTTCGGTGGACGCGTGCGCTTCTTCATCTCCGGTTCCGCGGCGCTCAACCAGGACATCGCGCGCTGGTTCGACGGGATGGGCATGCAGGTCGCGGAGGGCTACGGGCTCACCGAGACCAGCGCCGCGGCATTCGTGAACAGGGTCAAGGCCTACAAGTACGGCAGTGTGGGCTGGCCGCTCCCCGGGACCGAGGTCCGCATCGCCGACGACGGGGAGATCCTGCTGCGGGGCCCCGGCGTCATGGAGGGCTACCACAACAACCCCGAGGCCACGGCCGAGGCGATCGATGCCGACAAGTGGCTGCACACCGGCGACATCGGTGATCTGGACGAGCGCGGGTTCCTGCGCATCACCGACCGCAAGAAGGACATGTTCAAGACCAGTGGCGGCAAGTACGTCGCGCCGTCGGTCATCGAGACGATGTTCAAGGGGCTGTGCCCCTTCGCCAGCCAGCTCGTGGTCTACGGTGCCGATCGCAACTTCGTCTCCGCCCTGGTGACTTTGGACGTCGACGCGATGACCGGCTGGGCCGCGGCCAACGGGATGGAGGGCACGTCCTACGAGGAGGTCGTCTCCTAGCCGGAGTGCCACGCGATGGTCCAGGGCTACATCGACGAGCTGAACTCCGGCCTCAACCGGTGGGAGACGATCAAGAAGTTCACCGTGCTCGGGCACGACCTCACGGTCGAGGACGGCGAGCTCACCCCCAGCCTGAAGCTCAAGCGCAAGGTGGTCTCGGACAAGTACAAGGACCTCCTCGACGCCCACTACGCCGGCTGATCAGGTCCCCGCACCCGCCCAGCCCTCCCCGAAGTCGGGGAGGTCACCGCTCGAGGTCGGCCAGCGCGGTGGAGACGGCGCGGTGGAAGGTCGGGTAGGCGAACACCATCGTGCGCAGGGTTGCCGTCGGCACCTTGGCGTGCACGGCGGTGGCGAGCATCGAGAGCACCTCACCGCCCATCGGGCCCACCGAGGTGGCGCCCACGAGGTGGCCGGCCACCCGGTCCTCGACGAGCTTGATGATGCCGTGACCGTCCGGGCCCTGGATCCAGCCTCGGGCCGACTCCTCGAGGGGTGCCAGTCCGACGGCGACGTCGAGACCGGCATCCCGGGCCTGCTGCTCGCTCAGGCCGACCGAGCCGACCTCGGGGTCGGTGAAGGTCACCCTGGGCACCGCGTGGAACTGCGCCTCGTCGCCGTCCCGGCCGAGGATGTCGGCCAGTGCCACGTCGGCCTCGTACATCGACATATGGGTGAAGGCGCCCTTGCCGACGATGTCGCCGATGGCCCAGAGCCGCTCGCCGGCGCGCATCCGCGCGTCGGTCTCGACGATGGCTGCCTGAGGATCCAGGCCGACGGTCTCGAGTCCGATGTCGGAGATGTTGGGTCGTCGCCCGGCGGCGACGAGGAGCCGGTCGGCCGTCAGCTCCAGATCGGTGTCGCCCGCGTCGGTGAGGGCGATGGTGAACGTGCCGTCGGAGTGGCGCACCGACGTGATCGAGACCCCGGCCAGCACCTGCACGCCGTCGGCGGCAAAGGCCGAGGCCACCACGGCTGAGGCCTCGGGCTCCTCGGGGGCCAGGATCCGGGGGGCGGCCTCGAGCACGGAGACCGTGGTCCCGAACCGTGCGAAGGCCTGCGCGAGCTCGGCCCCGATCGCCCCGCCGCCGATGATCACCATGCTCGCGGGGAGCGCTGTGGTCGTGAAGACGTCCCGGTTGGTCCAGTAGGGCGTGTCGGCCAAGCCGTCGATGGGCGGGGCCGCAGGAGCGGTTCCGGTGTTGAGCACGACCCCGCGCGACGCGGCATACCGGGTGCCGTCGACCTCGACGACGCCCTCTGCGACGAGCCGTCCGTGGCCCCGCACGAAGCGCACCCCGGCCTTCTCGAGGCGCTCGACCGCGACGGTGTCGTCCCAGTCGTCGGTGGCCTCCTCGCGGATCCGGGTCGCCACGACCGACCAGTCGGAGGTGACCTCGGCGGTGCCCGCGAGCCCCGACACCCGGCGGGCCTCGGCGAGAGAGTTGGCGGCGCGGATCACCATCTTGGAGGGGATGCAGCCGTAGTAGGGGCACTCCCCGCCGACGAGGCGCTCGTCGATGCCGACCACCGCGAGACCTGCCGCGGCCGCCTCGGTGGCCAGGTGCTCCCCACCGGGGCCGAGTCCGATGACGACGAGGTCGACGTGCTGTTCTTCGCTCATGACCCCAGCCAAGCACGCCGCGACGTCCGGGGGCGCCCCCGCGCGGCGCACGTTTTGGGGCCGTAAGCAGGGAGACCTACTCTTGGTGGATGCCCGGTGACTCG
>JBDSVV010000379.1:0-4496 GCA_039927035.1 Ornithinibacter sp.
GCCGCTGGCTGACCTTCTTCGAGCAGAACGGTCACACGGTGGTGCCCTCGGCGCCGCTGATCCACGACGACCCGAACCTGCTGTTCGTCAATGCCGGGATGGTGCCCTTCAAGCCCTACTTCTCGGGGCAGCAGACGCCCACCTGGCAGCGAGCCACGAGCGTGCAGAAGTGCGTACGCACCCAGGACATCGAGGAGGTCGGCAAGACCTCCCGGCACGGCACGTTCTTTCAGATGAACGGCAACTTCTCCTTCGGCGACTACTTCAAGGAGGGGGCGATCCAGCTCGCCTGGGACCTGCTGACCACCTCGCAGACCACCGGCGGCTACGGCATCGACGCGGACCGGCTCTGGGCCACCGTCTACGAGGACGATGACGAGGCCGCCGAGTTGTGGACGACCCTCACCGGCATGCCCAGCGAGCGGATCGTGCGTCGCGGGAAGGCCGACAACTACTGGCACATGGGCGTGCCCGGCCCGGGGGGGCCCTGCTCGGAGATCTTCGTCGACCGGGGCCCCGACTACGGCGAGGACGGGGGGCCGGCCGTCGATGAGGACCGCTTCATGGAGGTGTGGAACCTCGTCTTCATGCAGGAGGAGCTCTCCGCGGTCCGCGGCAAGGTCGACTTCGACATCGCCGGGCCGCTTCCCCACAAGAACATCGACACCGGCATGGGCCTGGAGCGGATGGCCTCGATCCTCCAGGGGGTTGATAACCTCTACGAGATCGACGAGGTCTACCCGGTGCTCGCACAGGCGGCGGAGATGACCGGCAAGCGCTACGGGGAGCACTCGGGCCACTCTGCGGGCTCGAGCCACCCCGACGACGTGCGCCTGCGCGTCGTCGCCGACCACGTGCGCTCCTCGCTCATGCTCATCGGCGACGGGGTCACCCCAGGGAACGAGGGTCGCGGCTACGTGCTCCGGCGGATGCTGCGCCGTGCGGTGCGCTCGATGCGGCTGCTCGGTTTCGAGGACCCGGCCCTGCCGCACCTGCTGCCGGTCTCGCTGGAGCGGATGCAGCAGTCCTACCCCGACCTGGGCAGCGGTTTCGACCGCATCGCGCAGATCGCATATGCCGAGGAGGAGGCGTTCCGGCGCACCCTCACGGCGGGAACGACGATCTTCGACACGGCCGTGTCGCGCACCAAGGAGTCCGGCGGGGCCGTGCTGGGTGGAGAGCAGGCCTTCCAGCTGCACGACACCTACGGCTTCCCCATCGACCTCACCCTCGAGATGGCCGCGGAGCAGGGCCTGGAGGTGGACCGCGACGGTTTCACCCGGCTCATGCAGGAACAGCGACAGCGAGCCAAGGCGGACGCCAGGTCGAAGAAGGCCGGTCACGAGCACACCGAGGTCTGGAAGTCGATGAGGGCCTTGGGCGCCACCGACTTCCGCGCCTACGAGGAGCTGACCAGTGAGGCGCGCGTCGTCGGGCTCGTCCTCGACGGCGAGGCCGTCGAGGAGATCGAGCCCGGTCAGCGCGGGCTGGTGGTGCTCGACCGCACGCCGTTCTACGCCGAGTCCGGGGGCCAGGTCGCCGACGCGGGGGTCATCACCGCTGACGGGGCGCACCTCTCCGTGGTCGACGTGCAGCGGCCGGTCAAGGGCCTCATCGCGCACACCGTCGAGGTGCTCACGGGCCCGCTGCGGGTCGGCACCGCGGCGCTGGCCGAGGTGGACCCGCAGTGGCGGTTGTCCGCGTGCCAGTCCCACTCCGGCACCCACGTGGTGCATGCCGCACTGCGCCAGGTCCTCGGCCCCACCGCCCTGCAGTCGGGCTCGTACAACAAGCCCGGATACCTGCGACTGGACTTCGCGTGGAGCTCCGCGCTCTCCCCCGAGACGCGCAGCGAGATCGAGGAGGTCGCCAACCTCGCGGTCCGAGCCGACCTCCCCGTCTCGGCCACCTACATGCCCCTGCCGCAAGCCAGGGAGATGGGGGCGCTGGCGCTCTTCGGTGAGACCTACGCCGAGGACGTGCGGGTCGTCGAGATCGGCGGGCCCTGGAGCCGCGAGCTGTGCGGGGGCACCCACGTGCAGCACTCCAGCCAGGTCGGGGCGCTCACCATCACCGGTGAGTCCTCGGTGGGCTCCGGAGTGCGCCGCGTGGAGGCCTTCGTCGGGATGGACGCGCTGCATCACCTGGCACGAGAGCGCGCGATCGTCGCCGAGCTCAGCTCCATGATCGGGGCCCAGCCGGCCGACCTCGCCGACCGCGTGGCGGCGATGGTGTCGCGGCTGCGCGACGCCGAACGCGAGCTGGAGAAGGTGCGACGCGAGCGGGTGCAGGCCTCCGCGGGGCGGCTCACCGACCGCTCCAAGGACGTCGGAGGCGTGACGTTCCTCGGACATGACGCGCAGGAGGTCGGCGCCGACGACATCCGCACGATGGTCCTGGACCTGCGGGGTCGCCTCGGTGACGAGCGCCCCGCCGTCGTCGCCATCGCAGGCGTGGCCAAGGGCCGCCCGGTCGTGGTCGTGGCCACCAACGAACGGGCGCGCACGCGCGGCATCCGGGCCGGTGAGCTCGTGCGCGTGGCGGCGAGCGCACTCGGCGGCGGCGGCGGAGGCAAGGACGACATCGCCCAGGGCGGGGGCCAGGACCCGAGCAAGGTCGCCGAGGCGTTGGCTGCGCTGGAGTGGCGTCTCGGAGAGCTCGCCGGCTGATGGAGGGCTCGGCTGGTGTGCTGGCGCGCGGTGTGCGGATCGGTGTCGACGTGGGCACCGTGCGCGTCGGGCTCGCCAGCAGCGACCCCGACGGCATCCTCGCCAGCCCGGTGCGAACCCTCGAGCGGGACCCTGCATGCGAACCGGCGGCGGGTGACCCCGACCTCGAGGAGATCGCCGAGGTGGTGGAGGCGCAGGCAGCCGTCGAGGTGCTCGTCGGGCTGCCCCGATCACTCTCTGGTGAGGAGGGCGCCGCTGCTGCACGTGCCCGCACGTATGCTTCCCTCCTTGCGGAGCGTGTCGCTCCGGTCCCGGTGCGACTCATCGACGAGCGCCTGACCAGCGTCGACGCGCACCGCATGCTCCGGGACAGTGGTGTCTCCGGGAGGCGCCAGCGCGCCGTGGTCGACCAGGCCGCGGCGGTGCTCATCCTCCAGGTGGCGCTGGACTCCGAGCGCAGCAGCGGTTCCCCTGCGGGGGAGCGGGTCAGGCCAGGACGGCGCAAGCGACGGACGAAGGACACGACAGCGTGAGTCAGAAGGACCTCCCCGGCACGCTCTTCGGCGAGGAGGAGCAACCTCCGCCGCCGGCAGCCACGCGCCGTGAACGGCACGCCCCGGCCATGAAGCCGCGTGGGCGGCACCGCTGGGTGGTGCTCCTCGTCGCGATCGCCCTGGTCGGCGGGGCCGGCTACGCCGGGTATGCCGCGCTCAAGCCCGTTATCAGTGGCGTCTTCGGCGGCACGGGCACCGCGGACGTCGACTACCCCGGACCGGGCACCGGTGAGGTGTCCGTCGTCATCGAGGCCGGCGCGACCGGCGAGGACATCGCGACGACGCTGCGCGACCTGGGTGTGACCAAGACCCGCACGGCCTACCTGGATGCCGCCGCGGGGGACCCCCAGTCCGCCGCCAAGATCCAGCCGGGGAGCTACGTGCTGCGCTCCCAGATGCGCGGGCAGGACGCGTTCGAGAGGCTCATCGACCCCGCGAGCAGGGTCACCGACCGGGTCACGGTTCGGGAGGGGCTCTGGGCCTCTGAGACCTACGCGGCACTGTCCAAGGCGACGGGCGTGCCGGTCAAGGAGTACGAGAAGGCGGCGAAGGACACCACGGCCATCGGCTTGCCCCCCGAGGCCGGAGGCAACATGGAGGGGTGGCTCTTCCCGTCGAGCTACGAGTTCTCGGACAAGACGACCGCCACGACCCAGCTCAAGACCATGGTGGCCCAGACCGTGACGGTGCTCGACGCCGCGGGGGTCGCACCCAAGGATCGTGAGGACGTGCTCACCCTGGCCTCCCTGGTGGAGGCCGAGGCCAAGCTCGACGTCGATCGCCCCAAGATCGCCCGGGTCTTCCTGAACCGCATCGAGACGAAGGGGCCTCCCACCTACGGGTTGCTCCAGTCCGATGCGGCCGTGTCCTACGGCGCCAAACGGCGGGCGCTCTTCCCGAGCAAGTCCGAGTTGGAGGACCCGGACAACCCCTACAACACCAGGATCCACCCGGGGCTGCCACCGGGGCCGATCAGCAACCCGGGGAAGGCCTCCATCGACGCCGCGGGCAACCCGGCCGACGGCCCCTGGTTCTTCTTCGTGGCGGTCAACCCGATCACCGGGGAGACGAAGTACGCGGTGACCCTCGATCAGCACAACGCGAACGTCCGTGAGCTGAACGCCTACTGCGCGGCCAAACCCCAGGACTGCGGGCAGTGAGGGCGGCCGTCCTCGGCTCGCCCATCGCGCACTCCCTCTCCCCGGTCCTCCACCGTGCGGCGTATCGCGAGCTCGGGCTCACCTCGTGGACGTACGAGGCGCACGAGGTGCAG
>JBDSVV010000380.1:0-7520 GCA_039927035.1 Ornithinibacter sp.
GGCAGTTCCCACCCCCGTTCCTGGAGTGGAACGACCGCTATCGCGACGCCGTCCGACGGTTCTGGATCGGCGACCGTCGGGACATGACGCACGGGGGGTCCGGTCACGGGCTGCAGGACCTCGCGACCAGGCTCGCGGGCTCGCGCGACCTCTTCGGGCTGCGCGACCGGGGCCCCACGGCGTCAGTGAACTTCCTGGCGGCACACGACGGCTTCACCGTTGCCGACCTCACGGCATACGACCACAAGCACAACGATGCCAACGGCGAGGCCAACGGGGACGGCAGCAACGGCGACAGCTCGTGGAACCACGGCGTCGAGGGCCCGACCGAGGACCCTCGGGTGCTGGCTGCGCGCCGGCAGACGATGCGCAACCTCATCGGCACCCTCCTCATCTCGACCGGCGTCCCGATGCTCACCGCGGGCGATGAGTTGGGGCGCACGCAGCAGGGCAACAACAACCCCTACTGCCAGGACGGCCCGATCTCGTGGATCGACTGGGACCTCGAGCCGTGGCAGGAGGACATGCTCGCGACGACGAGGCACCTGGTCTCCGTGCGTCGTGCACTGCCGGCCCTGCGCCAGCGCATCTGGGCCATCGGGCGCCGCGTGCACGACGACGGCACCCTCGACATGGACTGGTTCGCCGCCGACGGTGACCCGCTCAGCGATCGATGGTCCGACACGTCCGCGCGCGTGGTGCAGATGTATGTCGCCGGCGGGTGGGTCGGGCAGGAGTCCGCCCTCGTGGTCGTCAACGGATCCCTCGAGGACGTGGAGGTCACGCTGCCCGCGGTGACTGACATCACGGCATACCGCCTCTTGTGGGACAGCACGTGGACCCGGCCGCACGGACCCACCGATCCGGCCGCCCCGGGACCGGTGGTCGTCGGGGGATCCAGCCTCCGGGTCTACGGTGGGAGCGCCTCCGCCACCGGGTGAGCAGCGAGACCCGGACTGCTGCCTGGGGCGGAACTCCGCCCGAGGACGAGCCGCCCTTCCGGAACCACCCAGAGCCGGTCAGGCTGACGGAGCCACAGCATCCGTCTCCACCCAGCCGGCGCGGTGCACGCGGTAGGTCAGGACGACGGTGAGGACGCCGATCACGATGAACGCGAGGAACCCGAGCGGATAGAGCAGGCCCACCGGGGTGCTGTAGAGCACGATGCCCGCCGCCATCACCCCGCCGGCGACCAGGGCTGCGATCCGCAGAGCGGGCGCCCAGCGCACGGTGTCGCGCTCGCCGTCGGGGGCCACCCGCAGCAGCCCGCTGCACAGCTGGTGGACCAGCACGGCCATCACCGCTGCCTCGAGCAGGAGGGCGACGAAGACGAGAGCGTTCCGGTCCGCGAGAAGGGGGGTCGTCGTGACGACGGCGACGGGCACACCGACCGCAGCGGCGGCCCTGGCACGCACGAACTCCGGTGCGAGGGCAGCCCCTCCGGCCAGACCGACCACCACCCAGGCGTAGCCGACGATGTCGGGGAGCACGTCCCATCCGGCGAGCGGCAGGTCCAGGACCACGACGAGCAAGCCCCACGCGGTCCACACGAATCGGGTCATGATGGTCACCCTAGATCCAACAGATGGGACCGCCGTATGCCGCACCACGAGTTCGGACGCACCGCCCAGTCCGCGATCTACCGGGCCGGCTCCTTCGGCCACCGCCCGAAGGTCCCCACCGACTCCGTCGCGCTGGAGGAGGCTGCGCGCAGGGCGATGTCGACGCGCGGGTTCGCCTACGTCGCGGGCTCCGCGGGCGGGGAGTCGACGGCTCGGGCCAACCGCACGGCTTTCGACCGCTGGCGGGTCACCCCACGGCTGCTCGTCGACACCAGTGGGCGCGACACCGGGGTCGAGCTGTTCGGCCGGAGGCACGACAGCCCCCTGCTGGTGGCTCCGGTCGGGGTGCTCTCGATGGCCCATCCCGAGGCGGACCTCGCCGTCGCCCGGGGTGCGAAGCAACAGGGCATCACCCCGATCCTGAGCACCCAGGCGTCGGTGCCCATGGAGGAGGTTGCGGCCGAGCTGGGTGGGGCGGGGCACTGGTACCAGCTGTACTGGAGCGGCAACGACGACCTCGTCGAGAGCCTCGTGCACCGTGCCCAGGCCTGCGGGAGCGACGTGCTCGTCATCACGCTCGACACCGGCTACCTGGGGTGGCGCCCGCGTGACCTCGACCTCGGGCACCTGCCGTTCGCGAGCGGGGCGGGCATCGCGCAGTACACCTCCGACCCGGTGTTCCGCCGGCTCGTGGCAGAGCGCGTCGCCGCCAGGTCCGGAGGGGAGCCCGAGCCCCAGCCGCGCCCCACGCCCGCGGCCGTGCGCACCCTGGTGTCGATGAGCCGCAACCACCCGGGGGCGACACGGCACAACCTGTCGGCGGCGGAGCCTCGGGTGGCCGTGGAGACGTTCCTCGACGTCTTCTCCCGGCCATCCCTCACCTGGGAGGACCTGCGCCGGGCGCGCGACCTGACGGATCTGCCGATCGTGCTCAAGGGGGTCCTCCACCCCGACGACGCGACCCGGGCCGTGGAGGAGGGCGTCGACGGCATCTACGTCTCCAACCACGGAGGGCGACAGGTCGACCGCTCGGTCGCCGCGCTCGACGCACTGCCGGGGGTGACCTCGGCAGTGCGCGGAGCCGGCTCCGGCATCCCCATCATCTTCGACAGCGGCATCCGCACCGGCGCGGACGCGTTCATTGCGCTGGCCCTGGGGGCGGATGCCGTCGCCATCGGCCGGCCGCACGTCTACGGACTGGCTCTCGCCGGCGCCGACGTGGTGGCCGAGGTGCTCAGCCACATCCGCGCCGAGCTCGACCTCACGATGGCCTTCACGGGGTGCACCTCGAACGCGGACGTCACCAGCGAGCGCCTCGTCGAGGTCGTGCCGGGCTGAGCGGCCCATCCACACGGCTCAGCAGGGAGGCCGACGCGACTCAGCACAGGGCGCTTCGGAAACCACACGGTGCACCCTGTGGTTCGGCCACGAACCTCTGCTCGCAGCAGGTTCGTGGTCGGCGCGGGGGGGTGGTGAGGGTGCGAGGGTCAGGCGTTGGCGACGAGACCGAGCTCGGCCGTGGTGGCGAGACCGGCGTGCTTGGGCAGGATCCGCACGGTGTAGCCGAACGCACCCGAGGAACGCAGCACCAGGTCACCGGCGAACTGGTGGCGACCGTGCTCGTAGCTCGCGGTGTGAGCGAGCGAGACGCTCGACACCTCGTGCAGCTCATCACCGTGGTGGTTCGTGCGACCGTGCACGACCTGGACGTCGACGTCGTCGGGCTCGAGGCCGCCGAGCGAGACGTACGCGGTGACGTGCAAGGTCTCGCCGAGCTGCGGGCTGTCACCCACACCGGAGGACTCCACGTGCGCGACCTGCACCTGGTCCCAGTCGGCGCGGACCTTCGCCTTGTATGCCGCGAGGTCCTTGGCCCCCGCGTAGTCCCTCTCGGCGGCCGCCCATCCGGCTCGCGCCGCGGGAACGTAGAGCTTCTGGGTGTAGTCGCGCACCATCCGGCTGGCCCGCACCTTCGGGCCCAGCGTCGTGACCGTGTGCAGGATCATGGACAGCCAGTTCTGGGGAAGGTCATTCTCGTCGTGGTCGTAGAACCGTGGCGCGACCTGGTTCTCGAGGAGGTCGTAGAGGGCCTTGCCCTCGATGTCGTCTCGACGCTCCGGGTCCTCGACACCGTCCGCGGTCGGGATGGCCCAGCCGTTCTTGCCGTCGAACCACTCGTCCCACCAGCCGTCGAGGATGGAGAGGTTGAGGGCGCCGTTGAGCGCCGCCTTCATCCCCGACGTGCCACAGGCCTCGAAGGGCCGCAGCGGGTTGTTGAGCCACACGTCGCACCCCGGGTAGAGGTGCAGCGCCATCGCGATGTCGTAGTTCGGCAGGAAGACGATGCGGTGCCGGACCTCTGGGTCGTCGGCGAAGCGGACCATCTGCTGGATGAGCTGCTTGCCGGTCTCGTCGGCGGGGTGGGACTTGCCGGCGATGACGAGCTGGATCGGGCGCTCGGGGTGCAGCAGCAGTGACTTGAGGCGCTCGGGGTCGCGCAGCATGAGGGTGAGCCGCTTGTAGGTCGGCACCCGGCGGGCGAAGCCGATGGTGAGCACGTCGGGGTCGAGGATCTCCTCGACCCAGCCCAGCTCGGCCGGGGACGCACCGCGCTCCAGCCACGACTCCTTGGTCCGGCGACGGGCCTCGGTGACGAGCTGCTGGCGCAGCCCACGCTTGGTTGCCCACACGGCGTCGCGCGGGACGGTGGCCATCGCCTCCCAAGAGTCCCTGGTGTCCAGCTCGTGCACGTCCGCGTGGGTGCGCGCCAGCTCAAAGACCTTGCGGTCGACCCACGTCGGGCCGTGCACGCCGTTCGTGATCGAGGTGATGGGCACCTCGGCGTCGTCGAACCCAGGCCACAGGCCGTCGAACATCTCACGGCTCACGACGCCGTGCAGGCGGGAGACGCCGTTGGCGCGCTGGGCGAGCCGCAGGCCCATGACGGCCATGTTGAACATGCTGGCGGCGCCACCCTCGTAGGTCTCGGCACCGAGCGCGAGGAGCCGCTCGACCGGAACACCCTCCATCGCCAGCGCGCCACCGAAGTAGAGCTCGATGAGCGAGGCGTCGAAGCGGTCGATGCCTGCGGGCACCGGAGTGTGGGTCGTGAAGACGGTCGCGGAACGCACCGCCTCGAGAGCCTGCTGGAAGGTCATCCCCTCGGAGCGCACCAGCTCACTGATCCGCTCGATGCCAAGGAAGCCCGCGTGGCCCTCGTTCGCGTGGTAGACGTCGGGGGTCGGTGCGCCGGTGAGGCGCGACCAGAGGCGCAGCGCCCGGACCCCGCCCATGCCGAGCAGCATCTCCTGCTGCAGGCGCAGCTCCCCGCCGCCACCGTAGAGGCGCTCGGTCACGCTGCGACCGGCGTCGTCGTTGCCGGGCACGTCTGAGTCGAGCAGGAGCAGGGGCACCCGGCCGACCTGGGCACGCCAGACCTGGGCCCTGAGCTCGCGACCACCAGGCAGCGAGAGGCTGACCAGTGCAGGCGTGCCGTCCTCCTCGCGCAGCAGCGAGAGTGGCAGGCCGTCAGGGTCAAGGACGGGGTAGGTCTCCTGCTGCCAGCCCTCGCGGTCCAGGCTCTGGCGGAAGTAGCCAGTCGTGTAGAAGAGCCCCACCCCGACGATCGGCACCCCGATGTCGGAGGCGGCCTTGAGGTGGTCACCGGCGAGGATCCCCAGTCCGCCGGAGTACTGCGGCAGCGCGGCGGCGATGCCGAACTCGGCGCTGAAGTAGGCGATGGCCGCCGGCACCTGGCCGTCGGTCTGCTCGCGGCCCCACTGCTGGTACCAGCGGTCCTCCCCGACGTAGCGGTCCAGGGCCTCCTTCGCGTTCCCGACCGACGCGACGAACTCCTCGTCCGCGGCCAGGCGGTCGAGCTCGTCTGGCGAGATCGCCGAGAGCATCGCGACGGGGTCGCGACCCACCGCCTCCCAGCGCGCGGGGTCGATGGACTCGAAGAGGTCGCACAGTGGCGGGTGCCAGCTCCACCTCAGGTTCATCGACAGCTCGCCGAGCGCGGCGATCGGAGCGGGGAGCACAGGGCGGACGCTGAAGCGACGGATGGCCTTCACGACGAGAATTCTAGGGGGTGGTGTAAGCGTTTCCATCACGCTCTTTCAGAAACCCCTCAAGATCTTGCCGAACGAGATCGCCACCACCCCGGACTTCGCCCTGCGCCCCATCCTCCCGGTAGGTTTGCGAGGGTGACTGCAGCCCCGCGAACCCATGACCCGCAGCAGCCCATCGGGCGGATCCCCGTCCTGGATGTGCAGCCCACCGTCGACTGTGGCGCCAGACCGACCAAGTCGGTGGTCGACGAGGAGTTCACGGTCACCGCGACCATCTTCCGCGAGGGGCACGACGCGGTCAACGCCTCGGTGGTGCTCACCGACCCCGAGGGCGGCGAGCACCTCGTGCCGATGACCTGCACCAACCCTGGCCTGGACACCTGGGAGGCGACGGTCAGCGCCGATCGCACCGGGTGGTGGTCCTTCCGGGTGGAGGGGTGGTCCGACCCCTACGGCACCTGGGAGCACGACGCCGTGATCAAGGTGCGGGCCGACGTCGACACCGAGCTCATGCTTCAGGCGGGCGCCCTGGTGATGGAGCGAGCCCTCTCCGAGGTCACCCGCACCGGGGCCCAGCGCACCGTCCTGCTGGATGCCGTGACGGGCCTGCGCGACGAGGGCCGCCCGGCCGCGGTACGGCTCAAGGCGGGCACGGACGGATCGGTGGAGACCGAGCTCGCGGCGAGGCCGCTCCGGGAGTACGTGAGCCCGTCACCGGAGTTCTCGCTGCTGGTCGAGCGCGAGCGCGCCCTGGTCGGCGCCTGGTACGAGCTGTTTCCCCGCAGCGAGGGTGCGACCTACGACGAGGAGGAGCACCGCTGGACCACCGGCACCCTGCGCACCGCCGCGCGTCGGCTGCCCGCCGTGGCCGAGATGGGGTTCGACGTCGTCTACCTCACCCCGATCCACCCGATCGGCCAGGCAGCGAAGAAGGGCCCGAACAACACCCTGGACGCGCGCCCGGAGGACCCCGGCAGCCCCTACGCGATCGGCTCGGCCGACGGCGGGCACGACGCGATCCACCCCGATCTCGGTACGTTCGAGGACTTTGACGCCTTCGTCGAGGTGGCCAAGGGCCTGGGGCTCGAGGTTGCGATGGACCTCGCTCTCCAGTGCTCCCCCGACCACCCCTGGGTGGCCGCGCACCCCGAGTGGTTCACCACCGCGGCAGACGGCACCATCGCCTACGCGGAGAACCCGCCGAAGAAGTACCAGGACATCTACCCCGTCAACTTCGACAACGACCCGGCGGGGATCTTCGCCGAGTCGTTGCGGCTGCTGCGGTTCTGGGCCTCTCACGGCGTCACGATCTTCCGCGTCGACAACCCCCACACGAAGTCGATCCAGTTCTGGGGCTGGATCATGCGCCACATGCACGAGTCGCACCCACACGTGCTGTTCCTCGCCGAGGCCTTCACCCGACCGGAGATGATGCACGCGCTGGGCAAGGTCGGGTTCACGCAGTCGTACACGTACTTCACCTGGCGCAACACCAAGGCCGAGCTTGAGGAGTACCTCTCAGAGCTGTCCGGCGAGATGGCCCCGTTCTACCGGCCGAACTTCTGGGTGAACACCCCCGACATCAACCCGACGTTCCTGCAGTCGGGCGCGCCGGCGGCTTTCGCCATCCGGGCGATCCTCGCGGCGACGCTCTCGCCCTCGTGGGGCGTCTACTCCGGGTTCGAGCTGTACGAGCACCCACCGCTGCGGCCCGGGGGTGAGGAGTACCTCGACTCCGAGAAGTACGAGTACCGGCCCCGCAACTTCGAGGAGCCCGGCCATCTCGGGATGCTCATCGGCTCGCTGAACGCCGCGCGCAACCGTCACGCCGCGTTCAAGTCGTTGCGCACGATCCACTTCCACCCGACGAGCAACGCCGACATCATCG
>JBDSVV010000381.1:0-6495 GCA_039927035.1 Ornithinibacter sp.
GGTGGGGCGCCGATGCTGCGCCTGCGCAAGGTCCTCGGCATCCTGCGCGACTCCTACTGCCGCACCATCGGCACCGAGTACATGCACATCCAGGACCCCGAGCAGCGGGAGTGGCTCCAGGCTCGGATCGAGGTCGGCTACGCGAAGACCACGCGCGATGAGCAGTTGCGGATCCTGCGCCGTCTCAACGCCGCAGAGGCCTTCGAAACCTTCCTCCAGACCAAGTTCGTCGGCCAGAAGCGCTTCTCGCTCGAGGGCGGGGAGTCCGTCATCGCCCTGCTGGACCGGGTTCTCTCGCGCGCCGCGGAGGACGAGCTCGACGAGGTCTGCATCGGAATGCCGCACCGTGGTCGGCTCAACGTGCTGGCCAACATCGCGGGGAAGTCCTACGGGCAGATCTTCCGCGAGTTCGAGGGCAAGCAGGATCCCAAGTCGGTCCAGGGCTCTGGCGACGTGAAGTACCACCTCGGCACCGAGGGCGAGTTCACGGCGGAGTCCGGGGCCACCACCAAGGTCTACCTCGCCGCAAACCCCTCCCACCTCGAGGCGGTCAACCCCGTGCTCGAGGGCATCGTGCGGGCCAAGCAGGACCGGGTGAACCTCGCCGGTGAGGACTTCACCGTGCTCCCGGTGCTCATGCACGGCGACGCGGCCTTCGCCGGCCAGGGTGTGGTCGCCGAGACGCTCAACCTCAGCCAGCTCCGGGGCTATCGCACGGGTGGCACGGTGCACGTGGTGATCAACAACCAGGTCGGCTTCACGACCTCCCCGAGCTCCTCACGTTCCTCGACCTACTCCACCGACGTGGCGCGGATGATCCAGGCCCCGATCTTCCACGTCAACGGCGACGACCCCGAGGCCTGCGTGCGGATCGCCGAGATCGCCTACGACTTCCGCAAGGAGTTCCACAAGGATGTCGTGATCGACATGGTCAGCTACCGCCGTCGCGGGCACAACGAGGGGGACGACCCGTCGATGACGCAGCCGCTGATGTACAACCTCATCGAGGCCAAGCGCAGCGTGCGCAAGCTCTACACCGAGTCCCTCATCGGTCGTGGCGACATCACCGTAGAGGACGCCGAAGCGGCCCTGCGCGACTACCAGCAGCAGCTCGAGCGGGTCTTCGTGGAGACCAAGGAGGCGCTGAAGTCGGCCGACTCGGGATCGGACAACACCTACTCCGGCACCGACGTCGAGGGACACAACGGGTTGGAGCCGCCGAGCGCCCAGAAGAGCGACGCCGACGCGACGACCCACTCGGCCAGCGACACCGCCGTCTCGACGGACGTCATGGAGCGGATCGGCACGGCCTTCGTCAGTCCGCCGAAGGGCTTCACGGTCCACCCCAAGCTCGCCCAGATGCTGGAGAAGCGCACCAAGAGCATCCGCGAGGGCGGCATCGACTGGGGCACCGCGGAGCTCCTGGCCTTCGGCTCCCTGCTCATCGAGGGCACGCCCGTGCGCCTCGCCGGTCAGGACAGCCGACGCGGCACGTTCGTCAGCCGCCACGCCGTGCTCATCGACAAGGAGACCGCAGCCGAGTGGACTCCGCTGCTCTATCTCGGTGAGGGTCAGGCCAAGTTCTGGATCTACGACAGCCTGCTGTCCGAGTTCGCCGCCATGGGCTTCGAGTACGGCTACTCCGTGGAGCGCCCGGACGCGCTCGTCCTGTGGGAGGCCCAGTTCGGTGACTTCTTCAACGGCGCACAGACGATCATCGACGAGTTCATCTCCAGCTCGGAACAGAAGTGGGGGCAGCGATCCTCGGTCGTACTGCTCCTTCCCCACGGCTTCGAGGGTCAGGGGCCGGACCACTCCTCGGGCCGGATCGAGCGCTTCCTCACGATGTGCGCCGAGGGCAACATGACCGTCGCCTACCCCTCGACCCCGGCGTCCTACTTCCACCTCCTGCGTCGGCAGGCCTACGCCAGGCCGAGGCGTCCGCTCATCGTGTTCACCCCGAAGTCGATGCTGCGCCTGAAGGCGGCCAGCAGCGCCCGGGAGGACTTCACGACCGGCACCTTCCGCCCGGTGCTCCCGGACCGCCCGAACGCGACCTCGGGGAAGGTCACCCGAGTGCTCATGGCGGCCGGCAAGGTCGTCTATGACCTCGAGGCTGAGCGCACCGAGCGCGGCGACACCGCCACGGCCATCCTCCGCCTCGAGCAGTTCTACCCGCTGCCGGCCGCCGACCTCGCGTCGGCGTTGTCGGACTACCCCGATGCCGAGCTGGTCATCGTGCAGGACGAGCCGCGCAACATGGGCGGGTGGCCCTTCCTCGCGCTCAACCTGCCAGAGGCGTTGGAGGCTCACGGGGAGCGCCGCTCGATCCGGGTCGTCTCCCGCAAGCCCTCCGCGTCCCCGGCGAGCGGGTCGACGAAGAAGCACCAGGCGGAGCAGGCGGACCTCATTGCCCGCGCCTTCGACCGATGAGTGGGCCACACCGGTAACCTTGCGCCCGTGTACTTCACGGACCGCGGTATCGAGGAGCTGCAGGCCCGTCGGGGTGAGGAGGAGGTCACCTTCGACTGGCTCGCCGACCAGCTGAGGACCTTCGTGGACCTCCACCCGGATTTCGAGGTGCCGGTCGAGCGGCTCGCCACCTGGCTGGCCCGGCTCGACGACGACGACGACGAATGAGCGAGCACATGGCTGACGAGCAGGACCTCGAGGACACTCCCTCGATCGAGTTCCGACCCAGCGTCGACGCGCAGGTCGTTCCCGAAGGACCGCGCGATCTCGCGCTGGTGTTCCTCGGGGCGTCCCTCGTGGCCGGTGTGGGCGACCCCAAGGGACAGGGGTGGGTGACCCGGGTCGTCGGACGCACCCAGCACCCTGACCTCCAGGTCACCGCCTACAACCTCGGCGTTCGCGGGAACACGTCCGCAGACCTGATGCACCGGTGGGAGAGCGAGGTCCCCCGCAGGTGGGTCGGGCGCACCGAGCGGCGGGTCGTCATCTCCGTGGGCACCTCCGACGTGCGCAGCGGCATCACCCTCGCGCGGCACCGGCTCAACCTCGCCAACCTCCTCGACGACGCCGCCACCTCCGGGGTGGGCACCTTCGTGGTGAGCCCACCACCCACGGACGACGCCGAGGTCAATGAGCGCCTCGAGGTGCTCGTCGACGCCCAGGCCGACGTCTGCTCCCGTCGAGGGGTGCCCTTCGTCGACTGCTATGCGCCGCTGGCGGCGCACGACCAGTGGCGCACCGACCTCGCCGCCAGTTCGGTGCCCCACCACCCGGGGCAGGCCGGCTATGGCCTGATCGCCTGGCTGGTGCTGCACAACGGCTGGAACGAGTGGCTCCGGCTGGCCTGAGGCACGGCCTCACTCGATGGTGAAGACGACCTTGCCGACCACGTCTCCCGAGGCCATCCGCTCGAACCCCTCGCGGGCGTGCGCCAGCGGGCGCGCCGAGTCCACGAGCGGCTCGATGCCCCGGTCGACGACGAAGCGGGTGAGCCGCTCGAGCTCGTCGCGGGTACCCATCGTCGACCCGAGGACTCGCAGCTGCTTGAAGAAGATCTTGGTGAGCTCGGCCTTGGCGGGCGCGTCGCCCGAGGTGGCACCCGAGATGACGATCACGCCGCCCGGGCGGAGGCTGTTGATCGAGTGCGACCAGGTGGCGGCGCCCACCGTCTCCATCACGGCGTCCACCCGCTCCGGCAGCCTGGCGCCGCTCTCGAAGGCGCGGTCCGCGCCGAGCTCGACCGCCCGTTCGCCCTTCGCCGCATCCCGACTGGTGACCCACATCCGCAGGCCTGCCGCCGAGCCCAGCTGAACCAGCGCCGTCGCAACGCCACCGGCCGCGCCCTGGACCAACACCGTGCCGCCGGGCTGCACACCGGCATTCGTGAACAGCATCCGGTATGCCGTGAGCCACGCCGTGGGCATGCACGCCGCGTGTTCCCAGGACAGTGCCTCGGGCTTGGGGACGAGGTTGTGGCGGGGCACCACCACGACCTCTGCGAGGGTGCCGTCGTGCACCTCGGAGAGCAGGCTGCGGCGCGGGTCGAGTGTCTCGTCCCCGGTCCAGCCGGGAGAGGCGATCACCGCGTGCACGACCACCTCGTTGCCGTCGGCGTCGACCCCGGCCCCGTCGCAGCCGAGCACCATCGGCAACCTGTCGGCCGGAAGTCCCACCCCGCGCAGCGACCAGACGTCGTGGTGGTTCAGCGCCGCTGCGCGAAGACGCACCGTCGTCCAGCCCTCGGGTACCACGGGCTCGGGGCGCTCCCCCACCTCCAACCCACTCAGGGGATCGGTTGCGGACTGGCTGACGGCGGTGACGGCGAGCATGCGCTCGACCCTACCCACGAGGCGGCGGCCGACCCACGTCAGGCACGTCGCAGCATGCGCCTATTGCGTGAGCACCGTGGTGGCTGCACGGCCCAGCGCATCGCGCCAGTGCGGAAGCGGCTCCAACCCGTTGGCGGCCCACATCTCGTGGGAGAGGACGCTGTATGCCGGTCTGGGCGCGGGCAGCGGGAACTCCTCGGTGGTGATCGGACTGATCCTGGCGGGGTCGAGCCCGAGCTCCTCGAAGACAGCCTGCGCGAGGTCGAACCACGAGCACTGGCCGCCTCCAGTGGCGTGCCAGGTGCCGAAGGGCGCTCCGGCATCGACGACCCGCAGGATGCCGCGGGCAAGGTCCACCGTCCACGTCGGCTGCCCCACCTGGTCCGCGACGATGGTCAACCGCTCTCGCTCACCGGCGAGGCGCCGCACGGTGGCGGGGAAGTTGCCGCCCGATGCGCCGTAGAGCCAGGCGGTCCGCACGACCCAGGATCGGGGGCACTCGGACCGGACGGCCCACTCCCCCGCCGCCTTCGTGCGCCCGTATGCAGACGTTGGAGCGATCGGGGCATCGGCGCCATACGGTTCGGTACCCCTCCCGGCGACGACGTAGTCGGTCGACAGCTGCACCATCGCTGCACCGGTCGCGTGGGCTGCGCGTGCGAGGTTTGCGGCGCCGATCGCGTTGACGGCGAAGGCCGTCGCCTCCTCGGTCTCCGCCCGGTCCACCGCCGTGTAGGCGGCGCAGTTCACGACGACGTCGCAGCCGGCGACCTGCTCCACGCACTGGTCCGGGTCGAGGATGTCCAGGCCGGGCAGGTCCGCCCGGGTGATCACGTGGCCGGCCCCTTCGGCAACGCGAGCGAGGTCCTGCCCCAGCATTCCTGCCGCGCCGGCCACGAACCAGCGCGCCATCAGCGCGCCACGACCTGCTGGGTGCGGGCGTAGCGCGCCTCGGTGGCATCCTTCATGGGGCGCCACCAGGCTTCGTTGTCCCGATACCACTGGATCGTCGCGGCGAGCCCTTCCCGGAAGCCGTGGTAGCGAGGCACCCACCCGAGCTCAGTGCGCAGCCGCGTCGCGTCGATCGCGTAGCGGAGGTCGTGTCCCGGCCGGTCGGTGACGTGGTCGTAAGCGTCTGGCTCCTGGCCCATCAGTTCAAGGACCATCCGCACGACGTCACGGTTGTTGACCTCTCCATCGGCGCCGATGAGGTAGGTCTCCCCGAGGACACCCCGCTCGATGATCGTCCAGACAGCCTCGTTGTGGTCATCGA
Source organism: Ornithinibacter sp. (assembly GCA_039927035.1). Lineage (GTDB taxonomy): Bacteria > Actinomycetota > Actinomycetes > Actinomycetales > Dermatophilaceae > Fodinibacter. Next base: position 5,575 of record JBDSVV010000381.1, read on the forward strand.
CGTGGATCCAGTCGCGCACGTTGAGGCCGGCGCCGTAGAGCTTGGGTCGCACGCCGTCGATGACGTTGGTGACCTGGCGCGGGATGAACTTCTCGACGTGCTGGCGGGGACCGTAGTTGTTGGAGCAGTTCGAGATCGTCGCGCGCACCCCGAAGGAGCGCACCCACGCCCGCACGAGGAGGTCCGAGCCGGCCTTGGTCGAGGAGTAGGGCGAGCTGGGGTTGTAGGGCGTGTCCTCGGTGAACCGCTCCGGGTCCTCGAGGTCGAGGTCGCCGTAGACCTCGTCGGTGGAGATGTGGTGGTAGCGCACGTCGTGGGCGCGCACCGCCTCGAGCAGGGCGTAGGTGCCCAACAGGTTGGTGCGCACGAACGGGCCGGGGTCCACCAGGGAGTTGTCGTTGTGCGACTCGGCCGCGAAGTGCACGGCCAGGTCGGAGTCCGCGACCAGCCCGTCCACCAGCGCGGTGTCGGCGACGTCACCCTCGACGAAGCGGATCCGCTCCATCGCGCCCTGCAGGGATGCCGTCGAGCCCGCGTAGGTCAGGGCATCGAGCACGGTCACCTCCGCCTCGGGCCTGGTGGCGAGGGTGCGGTGCACGAAGTTGCTGCCGATGAAGCCGGCGCCGCCGGTGACGAGAACCTTCATGGGTGGCAGCCTACGGGGCCGATCGCGAGCGGCTGGGCCGCTAGGGTCGTGGCCCATGAAGGGCATCATCCTCGCTGGCGGCTCGGGCACCCGGCTGCACCCCATCACCCGCGGCATCTCCAAGCAGCTCATGCCGGTCTACGACAAACCGATGATCTACTACCCGCTCTCGACCCTGATGATGGCCGGCATCCGCGAGGTGCTGATCATCACCACACCCCAGGACATCGAGGCGTTCCGCCGGCTCCTGGGCGACGGATCGCAGTGGGGCATCG
>JBDSVV010000382.1:0-3227 GCA_039927035.1 Ornithinibacter sp.
AGCAGGACGGCAGACGCGTCGGCATCCCCCTGTTCGCCGGTGGGCAGGAGGAGCACCCCGACGTGGTGACGACCTCGCTGACCATGTCGACCAGGGTCGCCATGCGTTTGGCAGCCGGGAGAGGTGACCGGGCCGACCTGCACGTCGTGGTCCAGGGGGACGAGGAGATCGCTCAGCGCGTGCTCCAGGCGCTGTCGATGACTCCCTGACCGGACCCTCGACAACGACCGGGCCGCACACCGCGTGGAGTGCATTGCGGCGCGCCGCCGTTAGGGTTTCAGCCATGGCCACCTTCTCCACCGGCACGGTCTCTGAGGCCACGGTCAGCGCGAGCCCGGATGAGGTCTGGGCCGCGCTCTCGAGCCCGGACCTCATCGCCCAGTTCACCCCCTTCCTGAAGAAGGTCACGCCCCGAGGGCCGGACCACTGGGTCTGGGAGCTGTCGCGGATCCCGGTGCTCGGCAAGAGCTTCTCCTTCACCTTCACCGAGCGGATGACCTTCGAGGAGCCCCACCGCATCGAGTTCACCCACGACCCCGATGCGGGATCGGGCAAGGAGTCCGCCGGTGTCGAGGGCTGGTATGCCATCAGCCCCGCCCCGAGGGGCACCCACCTGAAGACGTCCATGCAGATCAGCGTCGAGCTGCCCTTCCCCGGCATCACCCGGCCCGCGGTCAACGCGGCCATGAAGGCCGTCGTCGCGCTGATGGGCCAGCGCTTCTCGAGCAACCTGTTGCACCACCTCGGCGCACGCAGCGTCTGAGCGGCCAGCCCGCGTCGGTTCCCCACACAGAAAGATCGGCGGCCACGCACCACCGTGTACGTGCGATCCGATCTTCACCGTGACGATGTGCAACCTTCGACAGCTTTTGGGGAATCCTTCGACGGAACTTATGGTTGCGTGCTGCAAGCAACTATTCAGGAGGTGATGTTCGTATGCCGTTCCGTTCCGTGCCGTCGACCCCGACCGCGGTGCTCGGTGACGACCTGATCCGGGTCTTCAAGCTCTTGCACACGATGCGAGCGCACGCCCCCCGCCAACACCCGGCTGTGGACCCGATGGCCTACCCGATGCTCTTCCAGCTGGCGAGCCGCCCGATGCGGGTCTCCGACCTCGCCGAGGTGCTGCACACCGACGTCTCGACGGTGAGCCGTCAGGTGAGCACGCTGGTGGACCTCAACTTCGTGACCCGGGGCCCGGACCCCGACGACCGCCGGGCCCAGGCCCTCACCCTCAGCGACGAGGGCAAGGAACTGCTCACGGCGATCCGCACCAGCAGGGACCTCTGGCTCCAGGGCGTCCTCTCCGACTGGCCTGACACCGACGTGCGCGACTTCAGCACCCACCTCCAGCACTTCGCCTCCGACCTGGAGGCCTCACTCACCCACTCGACGACGACAAGGAACGACCGATGAGCTCCACCTCCACCCCGGGGGCGTCCTCGGACGCACTCGTCCCAGGGGCCGGCCCCCGGGACGCAGCCCCCCGCCACGCCAAGAAGTCGGCCACGACGGCGGCATCCGGAGCGCCGGCCGACGCGCCCACAGGCCCGCTGACCCACCGCCAGATCATCACGATCCTCATCGGGCTGATGATGGGCATGTTCCTCGCGGCATTGGACCAGACGATCGTGGCCACCGCGATCCGCACCATCGCCGACGACCTCAACGGCCTGGAGCACCAGGCTTGGGCGACGACGGCATACCTCATCACCGCCACCATCGTGACCCCGCTCTACGGCAAGCTCGGTGACATCTACGGCCGCAAGAAGCTCTTCATCACGGCCATCTCGATCTTCATCCTCGGCTCGGTGCTGTGTACCTTCGCCATGACGATGGGCCAGCTCGCGTTCTTCCGCGCCGTGCAGGGTCTGGGCGCCGGTGGCCTCTTCTCCCTCGCCCTCGCCATCGTCGGTGACATCGTGCCGCCGCGTGAGCGCGCCAAGTACCAGGGCTACTTCCTCGCCGTCTTCGGCACCTCCTCGGTGCTCGGCCCGGTCATCGGCGGCTTCTTCGCCGGCGCCGACTCGATCTTCGGAATCACCGGCTGGCACTGGGTCTTCCTCGTCAACGTGCCCGTGGCCATCGCCGCGCTCGTCGTCGTCTCCAAGACCCTGCACCTGCGGCACACCCGCTTGGACCACCGCATCGACTGGATCGGCGCCGCCCTCCTGTCCGTCGCCCTCGTGCCGTTGCTGCTCGTGGCCGAGCAGGGTCGCGAGTGGGGCTGGACCTCCGGCAACTCCATCGCCTGCTACGCCATCGGCATCTTCGCTGCGATCGGCTTCATCGTGCAGGAGATGCGGATGGGCGAAGAGGCCATCCTCCCGCTGAAGATGTTCCGCAACAGAACCGTCGGCGTGTCCTCCGTCGCCTCCCTGATCATCGGCATCGCAATGTTCGGTGGGCTCGCGAGCCTGCCGCTCTACCTCCAGATCGTCAAGGGCGCGAGCCCCACGGAGGCCGGTCTGCTGCTGCTGCCACTGACCTTGGGCATCATGGTCGGTTCGATCTTCTCCGGTCAGGTCATCTCCCGCACCGGCCGCTACCGGATCTTCCCGGTCATCGGCGCCGGGTTGCTCACGATCGCGCTGTTCACGTTCCACTTCATCGCCTTCGACACCCCCCTGTGGCAGACCATGATCGTCATGGTCGTCTTCGGCCTCGGGCTCGGCTTCAACTTCCAGCCGCTCACCCTGGCCGTACAGAATGCCGTGCCGCCGCAGCAGATCGGTGTCGCCACCTCGACGGCGACCTTCACCCGTCAGATGGGTGGAACCATCGGCACCGCCGTCTTCCTGACCGTGCTGTTCTCGACGGTGCCCGACAAGATCACGGCCGCGTTCACCCGCTTCGCACCGACCCCGGAGTTCCAGAGCGCGCTGAAGGACCCGGCCAACGCCGCGTTCGCGCAGCAGTTCCAGTCCTCGCAGGGCGGTGGCTCGACGGCCGCCAGCGGAGTGCTCTCCAACAGCTCGTTCCTCAGCACGCTGGACGAGCGCCTCGCCAAGCCGTTCCTCGTCGGCTTCTCGGAGTCGATGGACCTGGTGTTCCTCGTCGGCGGGTGTGTCATGGCCTTCGGGTTCCTCGTGATGCTGCTCCTCCCGGAGGTCGAGCTTCGCTCCGGTTCGAGCTATGACGAGCGCGGCGCCGGCACGAAGGAGCCGGTCTCCGAGCCGGCACCGGCCACCCGCTGACGTTCAGTGGTGGGGTAGCCCGGCGACACC
>JBDSVV010000383.1:0-4722 GCA_039927035.1 Ornithinibacter sp.
CGTCGAGCAGCGCGTCGCCCACCCCGTCGGCCACGGTCGCGTCGCCGACGCCCTCGGCATCGCCGACCAGCGAGATCCCCGCCGCCGCCCGGGAGAAGACAGACGCCGGCGCCGAAGCCTTCGTCAAGTACTTCTTCGACCGCACTAACGAAGCATGGACGGCACCTGCAGTGGGCCTGATCCCTCCCGTCAGTGAGACTGACTGCAAATTCTGCGTGACCACGGAACGCCGGGCCGAGGCGCTGGTCCAGTCGAACGAGAAGTACCTGGAAGCACCCATTTTGCTGGCTGGTGTACAAGCCATCACGGGAGCGCCGGAGGGGCAGCAGTACGTGGGAGCAACGTTGAACCAGCGCGAGGTGAAGGTTGTAGATGCAGCGGGAGAGGTCGTGCGCACCGACCAGAAGAAGTCACTTGAGTCACTCATTGGATTGAAGTGGCGCGATGGAAAGTGGTCGATGTTCGCGGTTGAGAAGGCTTCGTGAAGGCCCTAAGGGCGCTGCTTTTTTTGGTGGCGGGCGTCCTGCTCACGGTCGGATGGCTCGGCGGGACAGCGTCGGCTGGCGACAGGGATGATGACATTTTGGGGGGAGTGACCGAATCGGGTGCAGACCTGAAGCTTGTAAGTGCCGAGACGCTCAGAGGCTGGGCGGCCGAACTCATAACGCACCAAGCCAGTGGACCCTGGTTCGAGTATGACGCGGTGTCGCCCTGTGGCGGATATCCAGACCGCCCGGGCTCAGACAACCTCTGCCTCCGGGCGGTGATCATGTGCCAAGGCCGCATAAATGGGGGTCTAGGACCAGGCGTTGCCATTTTCAGACGCAGCTTGGACGCGCAAGGTGCGCCCTTAGATGGTGCCGCTGGCCAATGGAAATCGGCTGGCATGACTTGCTTTCCGGAGCTGGTTCCCGGTGCTGCGCGCGCGCTGACGATGGCCATGATCCAAGAGGCGTTCCACAACACCGACTTCACGCTGCCGACCGTCAACATCCAGCCCGAGGGAGACGTGACTCTCGTGAACCTGCGCACCTACTTCGAGGTCAAGTTCCCAGACCCGGGCTTCGGCCCCGACGAGGTCGACACCCCAGATCCGGCGACCCTGCTGGGCTACACGATCCAGGTTCGGCCTCGACTGAAGTCGATCACCTACCACCTCGGCGAGAGCACGATCGGCCCGACGACGTCCTTGGGTGGCCCGCACCCGACGGGCGACATCACCGCGACCTACACCTCTCCCGGAACACGCGAGGTGAGCGCCGACATCGTCTACACCGGTCAGTTCCGGGTGGGTGGCAGCCAGTGGTTCGACATCCCCGGCCAAGTCGACCTCGCCGGCAACCCGACCACCCTGACCATCCGAGAGGCCAGGGCGCGTCTCTACACCGGCTGAGCAGGGCTGCACCGGCTCAGCTCGGCTGCACCACCTGAGCACGGCTGCTGCGGCTGAGCTCGGCTCCACAACGTGAGGGCGCTGCAGTCGTCCACAGCCGCGTCCAATGCCGCCCGATATCCACAGGATCGGGGGATCGCCGCGCCGCTCGCCCAAGGCGTCGGTGGCCCCGAATACTCTCGCCTCACGCACATCGGAGCAGGAGGCGCAGATGGAGATGACCAAGGCACTCGCCCTGGGTCGCCGACTCCTGCGCGAGCACGACCTCGAGGGCTGGTCCATCGTCGCCGACCGGGCGAAGACCCGAGCGGGGGTCTGCCGGTTCGGCCGTCGACAGATCGGCCTGAGCGCCCCGCTCACCACCCTGCACTCCGATGAAGAGGTGCTCGACACGATCCTCCACGAGATCGCCCACGCCATCGTGGGGCCGCAGCACGGCCACGATGCGATCTGGCGCGCCAAGGCCCGTGAGATCGGCTCGTCGGGGGAGCGGTGCGTCCCCGCCGATGCGCCGCGCGTGCCCGGCGACTGGGTCGGGCGCTGCCCCGCCGGTCACGAGAAGCACCGCCACCGTGCCCCCACCCGCCTGATGTCGTGTGGCAGGTGCTCGCGCACGTTCGACGCCACGCACCTGTTCACCTGGGCCTTGAAGGGTCGCCCCGCACCGATGACACCTGGGTATGCCGCTGCGCTGGCCTCCGTGGCCCGCGCCTCGGTTGTGCGTGTGGCACGGCTCGCACCGACTCTCGGCGACCTCGTTGAGATCACCGCGCCGGGGGCCTGGCAGCACGCCGTGGGGGAGGTCGAGCTCGTGGGGGCGGTCAGGTGCCAGGTGCGGGTCGAGGAGGGCTTGTTCAGCGTGCCGATCGAGCACGTGAGGGTGCTCGACGACGCGGTCGCCTCGCGCTGGGCGCGGTAGTGACCCCGGGAGGGGCCTCGGGGTGAGCACCCTCACGCGGCACACGGTGGAACCCCACGACGCACTCCCGGACAATGATCGGGTGAGCGAGCATCTGGTCCACGCGGACGACCCAGCAGGCGGACCTGAGGTCGCGACCTTGACGACTGCTGGCTCCGACCGACCCTTCGGTGACTGGCAACCCTCGGCCGAGGGCCTTCAGCGGGCCTTCGTGCTCGCCGGGGGTGGTGCCACGGGGATCGCGTGGGAGGCCGGAATCGTCATCGGCCTGCGGGACGGCGGCGTCGACGTCCGCGAAGCCGACACCATGATCGGCACCTCGGCCGGCTCGATGGTCGCGGCTCACCTGCGGGTCGGCACTGACGAGGGAAACGCCTTCGCGCGGATCCAGTCCGGGGCCCCACTGGCGAGCTACGGCAGCCTGGGACCGTCCGACGCACTGCGCTACCTCCGTGCGCAGCTGGACCTCGATCCTCGTCGGGGCCGCTCCTTCGTCGGTCGGGCAGCGCTGTCGGCCAGCACCACCACCGAGAAGGCGTGGCTGGAGGCCATCGGGCTCGGTCTCACCGGGGTGCCCTGGCCGGAGGGCCGTCTCTACATCACGGCAGTCGACGCCGAGACCGGCACGTCGGTCGTGTTCGACAACACCAGCGGTGTGCCGCTGGAGCGGGCCGTAGCGGCCAGCTGTGCCGTCCCGGGTGTCTTCCCGGCGGTGGAGGTCAGTGGCCGTCGCTACGTCGACGGGGGCCTTCGGAGCATCGCCAACGCAGACCTCGCCATCGGCCATGACCGCGTCCTCGCGCTCTCGCCCTACCCAGTGGCCTCCCACGTGAAGGACCTCCCGCCAGTGCAGCTGCGCAGCCTCCGACCGCGGAGCCGCACCATCCTCGTCGTGCCGGACCCCAAGGACCTCTGGGCGATGGGTGCCAACCCGCTCGACATGAGCCGCGGGGCGGGCGCCTTCGAGACGGCGCGGGCCCACGGCCTCCGGATCGCCGAGCGGGTCGGGCACGTCTGGAACGACTGACCCCTCGGCATCCCGAGCCACCGCCACGTTCGAGGTATCACCCACCCGCCGTACTCCTCCTGAAGAGGTGGACCACACCCGTGGCCCGATGCCCGTGGAGGTCCCCGTGTCAGCACTGCACGCACTGCCCCTGATCAGGCTCCCGGCGAACTGGCCACTGCCCGTCGTGGCGACGCTGGCCATGGCCGCACTGGCGGGCCTGGACCTCCTTGGCGCCCTGGCCGCGAAGGAGTGGGCCGAGCGCCACAACACCGACGCTCTTGGTTTCGGGCTGCTCGCCTTCGCGGTGCTCTTCTGGGTCTACGCCTCGTCGCTGCAGTACGCGGAGCTGGCCGTCGTCACCATGGGGTGGATCGTGCTGCTCCAGGTGGGTCTCGTCATCCTCGACAAGGTCCACTTCGGCGTCAACCTGCCTGCCCACAAGATCGCCGCGATCGTCGTCATCCTCGCGGCCCAGGGCTACCTGGTGCTCGCCCCCAGCGCCCCCTGAAGCCCGCGCGCCGCATCCTCCCTCCACCGCGACCCACCCTCTCCGTTAGGGTCGGAAGTGAAGGAGGCTGATGATGACGACAGAGCAGATCCCCGCGGCCACGGCAGCGCACATCGCGACGGTGGAGCGGTATGCCGCGCACAACTACCACCCGCTCCCCGTCGTGCTCACGCACGGTGAGGGCGCCTGGGTCACCGACGTGGAGGGGCGACGCTTCCTGGACTGCCTCGCGGGCTACTCCGCGCTGAACTTCGGCCATGGTCACCCGCGCCTGCTGGCTCGGGCCCAGTCCCAGCTCACCACCCTGACCCTGACGAGCCGCGCCTTCCACAACGATCAGCTGGGCCCTTTCGTGGAGGCCCTCGCCGGCCTCACCGGCAAGGACATGGTCCTGCCGATGAACTCCGGCGCCGAAGCCGTCGAGACCGCCCTGAAGGTCAGCCGCAAGTGGGGCTACCAGGTCAAGGGCGTGCCAGAGGGTGACGCCAACATCATCGTCATGGAGGGCAACTTCCACGGCCGGACGACGACCATCGTCAGCTTCTCCGACGACAAGGTGGCGCGCGACGACTACGGCCCCTACACGCCGGGCTTCCGCGCGGTCACCTACGGGGATGCCGAGGCCCTGCGTGAGGCCGTCGACGACTCGACCGTCGCCGTGCTCCTGGAGCCGATCCAGGGCGAGGGCGGAGTCGTCATCCCGCCGGAGGGATACCTGCGCGAGGTCCGAGCGATCTGCGACGACGCCGGGATCCTCATGGTCGCTGACGAGATCCAGTCCGGTCTGGCCCGCACCGGCCGCACGTTCGCCTGTGACCACGAGGACGTCGTGCCCGACATCTACATCATGGGCAAGGCCCTCGGTGGCGGGCTCTACCCCGTCTCGGCCATCG
>JBDSVV010000384.1:0-3639 GCA_039927035.1 Ornithinibacter sp.
GGCCATCGACCTCGACGTGGTCCGCGGGGAGCATCGCACCCTGCCCGCCGGCGACATCGCGGTGCTCAACAACTCCTTCGGGTTCGGCGGCCACAACGTCGCGCTCGTGGTGAAGAGCATCTGAGGCACGCTCCCCGGTGCGCCGTCGCCCTCAGCCCACCTTGTGGAGCCAGCGCACCGCGGCGCCGTCACCGGCATACCGGAAGGCTTCGAGCTCCGCGTCCCAGTCGGCGCCGAGCATCTCCTCGATCATCTCGGCGATGGCCTCGGGGCTGCCCTGGGCCAGGGTGATGACCTCGCGGAGGCGGTCCTCGTTGATCACGGCGTCCCCGCTGGCGGACGTCCACGTATGGTGGATGCCCAGCCGGGGCGTGTGCGACCACCGGGAGCCGTCACAGCCACGGCTCGCCTCCTCGGTCACCTCGTAGCGCAGGTTGTCCCACCCGCGCAGGGCCGAAGCCAGGCGCGCCCCTGCGCCCGGTTCACCAGACCAGCTCAGCTCACCGCGGACCAAGCCGGGTGCAGCGGGTTGGGGGGTCCAGTCAAGGGTCACCCGGGTTCCGAGGACACCCTCGATCGCCCAGATGACGTGCGGGCACAGTGCTTTGGGGGTCGAGTGGACGTAGACCACCCCCCGCGTGACGGTACGCGGCATCGCAACAGACATCCTGGCCTCCTTCGCGTGCGAGGGACGTCTTCCCCAACGCCGGTGCACGCGTGTGGCCATCTGGTCTGCCGGTTGGTCGGTGTCACCCGATCCGGTATGCCGTGCGGCTTGCTCTATAGGCACGCTGGGTGCCGTTGTTGATCACATTGTGCCCCATCGGCCCCGACTGCACCAGTGAGCCCACGCACCCCTGCTGCCCCGCCCCTCTCATGGCCGCCTGTGCGACCCGTCATGACGGCCTTGATTCCAGACTGCACGAAGTGGCCGCTAGGCTCGCGGGCGGTCACGGCATCCGAGGTGTCGCCGGTCGACCACGCCGGGGCGTTAGCTCAGCCGGTCAGAGCAGCGGACTCATAATCCGTCGGTCGTGGGTTCAAGCCCCACACGCCCCACCACTGCTGCAGCGGGCCAGTTCCCTGCGACAAGAATGAGCACAGCCCTCGGCAACGGGCTCACTCACGACCGTTCTCGGGGACCCGGTCAGCTGTCGAAGCCGACCCCGGCCAGGTCGAGACCACGAAGCCAGAGGTTCCGCTTGCCGGTACGGTCCTCGGCAGCGAGGGAGGCCCGGGTCGCCCGGACCGCGGCATACCGGATCGGCTCCGGGGGGAACGGCATCGGCTTCTGGCGCACCATGGCCAGGCGGGTGACCTCGGTGTCCCGTCCGTCGACGAGGTCGAGGGCGACCCTGGCGCCGAAACGGGTCGAGGCCACGCCGAGACCCGTGTAGCCGACTGCATAGGAGAGCCGCCCCCCGAGCGCCGTGCCGAACACGGGAGTGAACCGCGACGTGGTGTCGATGACCCCGCCCCAACGGTGGGTGAACCGCAGCCCCTCGAGCTGCGGAAAGATGTCGAGGAAGTGTTCGGCGAGCAGCTCGTGGGAGGCCGACTGCTCCAGCGCCGGGTCGATCCGCCCCGGGAAGTGGTAGTTGGCGTCGTAGCCACCGAAGAGCACGCGGTCATCGAGGGTGCGCCGGTAGTAGTGGAACTGGTTGCCCGCGTCGGCCAGGCCCTCGCGGCCATCCCAGCCGATGCGGCCCAGCTGCTCGGGCGTGAGCGGCTCGGTCATCAGCACGTGGTCGTAGACGGGCAGGGTGTAGAGCGCCAGCCGCTTGAGCACCCCGCGGAACGCGCCGGTGCCCACGACCACGCGGTCGGTGCGCACACTTCCCCACTCGGTGCGCACCACCACGGCCCCGTCCTCGCGCTCGAAGCCGCTCACCGCGGTGTCCTCGTGCACCCGCACGCCGAGGCGCTCCGCCGCTGCCGCCAGTCCCCAGACCAGGCGCGCCGGGTCGACCAGACCGACGGTGGGGTCGAAGAGGGCACTGAGGTAGCGCGGGGAGTCGACCCTGGCGCGCACCTCGGCGGCGTCGAGGTGACTGACCGGGATCCCGTGCTGCCGGTGCAGGTCGTATGACTCGCGGACCCCAGCACGTTGGTGCTCGGTCAGGGCCATCGTCAGCTCACCGGGCACGTGGAAGTCCGCGTCGATGCCGTATGCCGTGAGGCTCTCGGACAGAGCAGTGAAGTTCTCTTCGCCCAACCGCTCCAGGGTCGCGATCTCCTTCGGCCAGCACCCGACTCCCTGGGCGAGCCCGTGGGTCAGGGACGGAGACACGAAGCCACCATTGCGCCCGGATGCGGCGATGCCCAGGCGTCCCTTCTCCAGCACGACGACGTCGCGCGCCGGGTCGTCCTCCTTGGCCTGCACCGCAGCCCACAGACCGGTGAACCCCCCGCCGACGATCACCAGGTCGGCCCGGTGACCGGAGCCCGTCAGCGCCGGCCTGGGGGTGGGCCGCTCCTCGCGGTCGGTCCAGAAGACGTCGGGGGTGGCGTCCGCGAGGGACGCTCGCACGACCGAAGGTCTGGCAGTCATGGACCCATCATGCCGGTGACAGGATCTGCCCATGACGCCGAGACTGCTCAGCGAGGACCTCACTGCCATGACCCTGGTGAACGAACGGCTCGCGGCGGAGGAGGTCGTGGAGGGCACTCCGGGCGCCGGCGCGCTGACCCTCGCTGCCCTCGGCGGCGTCGAGGTGGGGGTCTGGGAGATGACCGAGGGAAGCGCGCGCGACACCGAGGTGGACGAGGTCTTCGTCGTCCTCTCCGGGCGGGGAACGGTGACCTTCGAGGACGGCGAGAGCATCACGCTCGTCCCCGGCGTCGCGGTGCGGCTGCGGTCCGGGGACCGCACGCTCTGGAGCATCAGCGAGACGTTGCGCAAGGTCTGGGTCGTCTGAGCCGACGAACTGCGCGGAACGGCCTGCACCCGGCATACCGGCGGGTATTGGTCTCGGTTCGGTCTCGATACCCCCGCTTTGACCCGCGTGTTGTTGACCCACTCCGTGATCACGTCGTTAGGTTCAGTGCATGACTGAGCCCCTCGTCGTGATGGACGGCGTCAACAAGCACTTCGGCGACCTGCACGTCCTCAAGGACATCAACCTCACGGTCGGCAAGGGAGAGGTGGTCATCCTCATCGGTCCTTCGGGCTCGGGGAAGTCCACGCTCTGCCGCACGATCAACCGCCTCGAGACCTACGAGGAGGGGTCGATCACCATCGACGGCAAGACCCTGCCCGAGGAGGGCAAGGAGCTCGCTGCGTTGCGCGCCGACGTCGGGATGGTCTTCCAGTCCTTCAACCTCTTCGCGCACAAGACGATCCTGGAGAACGTCACGCTCGGGCCGATCAAGGTCCGCAAGATGAAGAAGGCAGAGGCCGAGAAGAAGGCCATGGAGCTGCTCGAGCGGGTGGGCATCGCCCACCAGGCGCAGAAGTACCCCGCCCAGCTGTCCGGTGGCCAGCAGCAGCGCGTCGCCATCGCCCGCTCGCTCGCGATGGACCCCAAGGTGATGCTCTTCGACGAGCCGACCTCTGCGCTGGACCCCGAGATGATCAACGAGGTGCTCGACGTCATGGTCGAGCTCGCGCAGAGCGGCATGACAATGGTCGTCGTCACC
>JBDSVV010000385.1:0-4835 GCA_039927035.1 Ornithinibacter sp.
ACCCCGGCGGCGACGGCCGAGCGCACGCCCGTCGGTGAGTCCTCGATCGCGAGGCAGTCCCGTGGCGCGACGCCCAGGGCCCGGGCGGCGGCGCGGTAGGGCTCTGGGTGGGGCTTGCCGTGCTCCACCTCGTCGCCGGTCACCACCGCCTGGAAGGTGCCCTCGGGCAGCGCGACGAGGACGGCGTCGGCCAGGGAGCGCCAAGACATGGTGACCAACGCGTTGGGCACGCCGGCGTCACGAAGGGCCTGGAGCAGCTCGAGGGCACCGGGCCGCCACGGGACGTGCTCGTGCACCCGGGAGATGACCCTCAGCAACAGCTCGTCGACGATGCGCAACGGGTCCCAGGTGATCGGTGAGTTGTCGCGGATGAACTCCGCCGACACGACCAAATCGTTCCCCACGAGCTGGTGAGCGAACTCATCGCTCCACCGACCGCCGTGCTCCTCCACGATGTCGTGCTCTGCGGCGATCCAGTAGGGCTCGGTGTCCACGATCGTGCCGTCCATGTCCCAGAGGACTGCTGCGGGAAGGCTCATGGGTCAGGAGTCTAGGGAGCCATAGGGTGGACACCTGACGACAGGAGGACGCGGTGATCGAGCTTGAGGACCTGCCCGAGCTGAAGGACGCGGTGATGATCGCGGCATTCGAGGGGTGGAACGACGCCGGCGAGGCCGCGAGCGCTGTCATCGAGCACCTCGCGGAGATCTGGGATGCCGAGGTGGTGGCGGCGCTGGACCCCGAGGACTACTACGACTTCCAGGTCAACCGGCCCCGCGTCGTCGCTGAGAACGGTCGGCGACGGATCAGCTGGCGCACCACCCGGGTCCTCGTCGCCACCGACACACCGCTCGGCCGCGACGTGGTCCTCGTGCAGGGCGTCGAGCCCTCCTTCCGGTGGCGAGCCTTCGCCATCGAGCTGATGGAGCTCGCGCAGGCGGCGGACGTGAGCATGGTCATCACCCTGGGGGCCTTGATGGCCGATGTCGCGCACTCCCGACCCATCCCGGTGAGTGCCACCTCCGACAGCGAAGACACCCGACACCGCCACGACCTGGAGCTCAGCTCCTACGAGGGTCCGACCGGCATCGTCGGGGTACTCGCGGATGCCGCCACCCAGGTCGGCATCCCGTCGGTCTCCTGCTGGGCCGCGGTGCCGCACTACGCCGGTCACAGCCCCTCGCCCAAGGCCAGCCTGGCACTGGTCAGCCGTCTCGAGGAGCTGCTCGACGGGCCGGTTGAGCACGGCGACCTCGACGAGGACTCGCTGGCGTGGGAGCGAGGCATCGACGAGCTCGCCTCCTCCGACGAGGAGGTCGCGGAGTACGTCGAGAGCCTCGAGGAGGCACAGGACACCGCGGAACTGCCCGAGGCGAGCGGCGACGCGATCGCCAAGGAGTTCGAGCGCTACTTGCGCCGCCGCGGGTCCGAGGAGCCCGGCCAGCCCGGCTGAGACGGCGCTCTCCCGTTACAGCGCACCGTGGGTTCATCGACCCTTCGTCCGGCAGGTCACCCTCCCAGGTGGTCACCCTGCCGGACGCTCCCAGCGATGTGGCCCGACGCTCAGATGCGGATGCCGAGCAGCGCGTCGAGGATGCGGGCCAGGGGGCCCGGAGCGGCGCGGGTGGTCCACTCACCGTCAAGGGTCCGCTCCGCCCAGGCGTCGACGGCGGCGAGGGCTGCCGGCGTGTCGAGGTCGTCGGCCAGAGCGGCTCGCACCGACGCGATCGTGGACTCCGACTCCGCGCCGAGGTTGACCGACAAGCCCTCCCTCCACCGGCGCAGACGCGTCTGCGCAGCCTCGAGGAGGTCCGGGGTGTATTCCCAGTCGTGACGGTAGTGCTGCGCGAGCAGGACGAGACGGATGGCCATCGGGTCTACCCCGTCGGCCCGCAGCCGCGAGACGAGCACGAGGTTGCCCTTGGACTTGCTCATCTTCTCGCCCTCGAAGCCGACCATGCCCTGGTGGACGTAGTGGTGGGCGAAGACGTCGTCGTGGGTGAGCGCTGCGGACTGTACCGCGCTCATCTCGTGGTGCGGGAAGACCAGGTCGGTGCCGCCACCCTGGATGTCGAGCGGGTGGCCGAGGCGGTCTCGCGAGATCGCCGTGCACTCGATGTGCCAGCCCGGTCGCCCGGCGCCGAGCACCTCGTCCTCCCACGACGGCTCCCCGTCGCGCACGGCGCGCCACAGGAGCGGGTCGAACGGGTCGCGCTTGCCCACCCGGTCGGGGTCGCCACCCCGGTCGGCGAAGACCGCCATCATCTGCTCCCGGGACCAGCCCGAGACCGACCCGAACGTCGGGGTCTGGGACAGGTCGAGGTAGACGTCCTCGCCGGAACCCTCGGCGGCAGGGATGGGCAACCGGTATGCCGTGGCGCCGCTGAGCAGGGCCCGCACCTCCGCGGTGATCTCGGGCATCGACTCGACGACTCCGACGAGAGCGTCCGGAGGCACGACCGCGAGGGCGGTCATGTCTTCGCGGAACAGGCCGATCTCGGCGGTGGCGAGCTCTCGCCAGTCGCGTCCGTCGCGCGCCGCACGCTCAAGGAGCGGGTCGTCGACGTCGGTGACGTTCTGCACGTAGTCCACCTCGTGGCCCGCGTCGCGCAGCGCGCGACCCACGAGGTCGAAGGTCACGTAGGTCGCGGCGTGACCGAGGTGTGTCGCGTCGTAGGGCGTGATCCCACAGACGTACAGGCGTGCCACCGGGCCGGCATCCACGGCACGCACGGACCTGCTCTGGGTGTCGTAGAGGTGGAGGGCATCGCCCGTGCCGGCGACGGCAGGAACGAAGGGGGCAGGCCAGGACTTCACCGGGTCAGCCTAGACGGCGAGAGTCACAATGCAGGCCACGGTATGGCAGGCCACCCCGGGGTGGGCAGCGGGTGGCGACCGCTGTCCAGCAGCGACTCCACCCGCTGGCGCAGGGACCGTACCTCCGGGTCGGTCAGGAGCTCGCGGAGCTCGTCCTGCAGCGCAGTCGCGAGGGCGTGGTCGAGCACCTCGAGGCGCACGCGGTCGGACTCCAGGAGAGGTTCCCCCGCCCATCCCCACAGGACGGTGCGCAGCTTGGGCTCGACACCCAGACTGACCCCGTGGTCACAGCCGCGCACCACGCTCCCGTCCCGGATGACGTGGCTGCCCTTGCGATCGGAGTTGTTCAGGACGGCGTCGAGGACCGCAACGGTGCGCAGCCCCGGATCTGGGCTGTGCGAGACCACCACCGGGTCGCCGTCCGGCGTCTGCCCTTCGAGCACCACGACCCACCCGTCGGGAACCGACTCCGCAGCCGTGACGTCGACGAGGGGTTCGGGGCTGCGATCGACCGGGCCGACCCACAGCTGCACCGAGCCCAGTCCCAGAGGGCCATCGCGCAGCACCGTCGGAGGCACCACGCCGAACCCTCCAGCGGCGCTGATGACGAAGGCTGCCCGTTCCCGCGCGGCGAGGGTGCCGTCGGGGTAGTCCCACAGCGGTCGCTCGGACACCTCGGGCTTGTGGATGACGAGCAGTGCCTCGCCCGATCCTTCCAGGGAGCAGAGCAGGGCACCGTTGGACGAGCTCGAGATCCTGCCGACCGGCGTGAGCTCGCCGAACGCGAGCAGGTCGGCAAGCTCAGCGTCGGTAGCCGTTGGCACGGGGACAGATGTGGCCGGAAGGGTCCAGGGGCTGGCCGCAGAACGGGCAGTTGGGCCGTCCCGCGGTGATCAGCGCCGTGCAGCGTCGGGCGAAGGCTCGAGCCACCTCCGGGGTCAGGACGACGCGCAGGCTGGTCAGGGTGTCGTCCTGCGCCTCGTCAGGGTCCTGGTCGTGGCACTCGATCACCACGACACTGCGCGCGGGGTCCCACGCCAGGCTCAGGGTGTCGACCCGGAACTCGTCCTCGATGGGGGTGCTCAGCGGTTCGGTGTCACCCGGCTCGACGGGCTCGACGGCGATGCCTTGGGCGTGGGTGTCGAGGAGCTCGGTGACCCGCTCGGCGAGCACACTGACCTGCACCTTCTCCAGTGACACGGAGAACAGGCGACCGTCACCGCTGGCCTGCAGGAAGAACGTGCGACCCCCGGGGGGCCCGACGGTGCCCGCGACGAAACGCGCAGGCGGGTCGAACTCGGTGGCTGGCATGGCTCCACCCTAGAGCGAGAAGCCCACGGGGAGCTCCAGGTGGTGGCGAGCCATGA
Source organism: Ornithinibacter sp. (assembly GCA_039927035.1). Taxonomy (GTDB): domain Bacteria; phylum Actinomycetota; class Actinomycetes; order Actinomycetales; family Dermatophilaceae; genus Fodinibacter. The sequence continues at coordinate 4,185 of JBDSVV010000385.1, forward strand.
ACAGCGCGACCGCACGCTCGCACAGCTCCACGGCATACGGCAGGTCGTGGGTCGCCATGAGGATGGTGATGTCGAGGCCGCGAAGGATCTCGGCGTGCTCCCGCGGGGAGGTCGGGTCCAGGTTCGAGGACCTCGAGCGCCTCCAAGACGCGGGCGTCGAGCTCCGATCCCCGCAGCCCCAGGTTTACCGGGCCGAACGCCACGTCGTCGCGCACGGTGCGCATCAAGAGCTCACGACAGTCAGCCCGTCTCGCCGCCGACGGTCCCCTCGCCCACCGGGGCGTGCTTCGGCACCGCGACGAGCGGTGCGAGCGGGCCCTCGGAGGTGTTGCTGGCGAGCAACACCATGCGTTGTGCGGTGACGTGGACGGCCGTGACCGAGCCCGGGTCCACCCGAACGCGTTGCAACCCGGAAAGCCCCGCCCCGACGGCCTCGGCGACGATCGCCTTGATCGGATCACCGTGGCTGAGGGCGAGCCAGACGGCGTGGGGGCCGTGCTCGGCCTCGACGGCCGCATCGATGTCGCGGATCCCGCCCACGACCCGCCGGGCCATCTCGGCGAGCGACTCCGCGGCATACGTCTCGTGAGGTGGGAACGCGGCCGAGCCGGGGTCCTCCTGCACGACGCGCCAGAGGTCCTGCTTCGCCGC
>JBDSVV010000386.1:0-3210 GCA_039927035.1 Ornithinibacter sp.
ACCGGAGTAGATGTCGAGCGGGGTCATCTCGCCGAAGGCGTCAAAGAGCGCCCCGTCATAGGTCTCGAAGGCGTCCGCCAGGTCCTCGTAGGTCGCGATGACGGTGGGGTCGTCGTCGCCGTGGCGGCTGCTGCTGGCCTCGAGGTGGCGCTCGAACGCAGTGAACAGCTGGGACAGGGCGGCACGCGGGTCGGCGCTCATGGTGGAGACGGTACCGGTCCTGACGCACAATGTGACCGTGGTGGAGTACGAGTACCTCGACCTGTCCTTCGGGCGTGGCTCCGATCGGTCCATGATCCGGCGCGCCCTCACCGATCACGCCGAGTACGGCCGGTGGGAGCTCGAGCGCACCCGCATCCACGTCGGGGGCCGGACCCGCACGCGGCTGAGGCGTCGGATCATCCGGCCGCGGCGGAGCCTGAGCCCCGCGGTCTGAGCCTGGCAGTCTGTTCCCGTCCGGCCGGAGGTCGGCGTCAGCAGGTGTCGATGAACCGTCGTAGCACGCGGGCCCCGAACTTCAGCGAGGCCGTGGGAACCCGCTCGTCGATGCCGTGGAACATCGGGGCGAAGTCGAGGTCGGCGGGCAGGCGCAACGGCGCGAAGCCGTAGCCGGTGATCCCGAGCAGCGACAGCGCCTTGTTGTCGGTGCCGCCGGACAAGCAATAGGGCAGCACCTCGGCGTCCTCGTCCTCAGCGCGCAGGGCGGCGATCATCGCCTCGACGAGGTCACCCTCGAAGGGGCTGTCCAGGGCGATGTCCCGGTGCAGCACCTCGACCTCGACGTGCTCCCCCGCCAGGTCGCGGATGGTGGCGAGCAGGTCGTCCTCGTGACCCGGAAGGAACCTGCAGTCGACGTTGGCCGAGGCGTGCTGCGGGATGACGTTGTGCTTGTAGCCGGCATCGAGCATCGTCACGTTGCTCGTGTCCTGGAGGGTGCCGCGCACGAAGCCCTGCGCTCCGCCGAGGTGCTCCAACAGATCGTCGAGGTCCTCGTCGGACCACCCCGTGCCGGTGAGCTCGGCGAGCCCGTCGAGCAGGGTGCGCACCGAGGGGATGTACTCGCGCGGCCACTTGTGTGCGGCGATCCGCGAGATGGCTTCGGCGAGCCGCACGATGGCGTTCTCGTCGTTGGGCACCGATCCGTGACCCGCGCGACCGTGCGCGGTCAGCCTCAGCCAAGCGATGCCCTTCTCCGCCGTCTGGAGCAGGTAGGTGCGCCGCTCGCGCCCCTGGCGGTCGGTGAGCGTCACGCTGTAGCCACCCACCTCGCTGATCGCCTCCGTGACCCCCTCGAACACCTCGGGGTGCTCGGTGACGAGGAAGTGCGAGCCCTTGGGACCACCGGCCTCCTCGTCGGCGAAGAACACCACGACGAGGTCGCGCGGCGGCACCGAGCCGGTGCGGGCGAGGTCGCGGACACAGGCGAGGATCATCGCGTCCATGTCCTTCATGTCGACCGCGCCCCGGCCCCAGATGCACCCGTCACGCTCGATTCCACCGAACGGGTCGACCTGCCAGTCCTCGGCATTCGCGGGGACCACGTCGAGGTGGCCGTGGATGCAGAGCGCGCCGCGATCGCGATCGGACCCCGGGATCCGCACCGCCACGCTCACCCGACCAGGGTCGCTCTCGAAGACCCGAGGCTCCAGGCCCACCTCACGCAGCTTCTCGACGACGTATGCCGCGGCCTCCGCCTCCCCCGGGCCGCTTCCGTCTCCGTAGTTGCTCGTGTCGATCCGGATCAGGTCCTGGCAGATCCCGACGACCTCGTCCTGCGGGCTGGTGGTGGCATCGCTCATGGCCTGCACTCTAGGCCGACGGGTCCGGGAACCATCCGGCGTGGGGCCCGCGGTGGGTGGACGGATCCGTCCCGTCCGGATGCCGGGTCGCGGCCCAGCGCCCGAACAGCGCGGCCCCCGCGGCACCGGGTTCCTCGACGTGGACGCGCTTGGTGTCGTCGGCGAGCCCCTCCCGGCTGCGCACGACGCTGCCGAGGTGGGCCCAGCCCCCGGTCACGACCAGGTGGCTCACGTCCACCCCGCTGGAGCGCATGGTCTCCAGCTCCGCGCGCACCACCGCGCGGGTGGCACCGAGCACAGCCGCCCACACGGCATACGGGTCCTCCCCCTGCGCCCACTCGAGCCGCACGCGGTCAGCACCCATCGCCAGCCCGTCGAGGACGACGTCCGCGGGCCGCGACCCCACCGGGGCCCCGGCATCGAAGGCGAAGCGGGAGTCGGTGGTGGTCATGCCCAGAAGGTCCAAGGCTCGCCCGAGCACGAGCCCGGTGCGCAGCGCGCCGAGGAGGCAGGTGGTGCCGTGCACGACATGGGGATAGACGGCGAGCCCCCGGGCCACGAGGCGGGCCACCTCGGGTGGCTCGGGAGGCGCGGGAACGGCCGCGACGAGCGCCTCGGCGGTGCCGATCGAGTCGCACACCGCGCCCACCGCACCCGCCCCGACGGCGGCCGCAGCCACCAGGTGGTCGTGGCCAGCGATCGTGAGCACTGCGCCTCGAGCCCGGGCCACCGGGTGGTCTCGGCGGATCCGACCCACGGCGGCACCCGCGGCGACCGGTGGTGGGACGAACTCAGGCCCCACGCCCAGGGCTGCGAGCGCTGGACCGAAGGGGGCGTCGTCATGGATGTCCCAGAGCCCGGTCCGCCCGAGGAGAGACCGCTCGGAGACACGCCCACCACCCAGCCGGTGACAGACGAGCTCGGGGAGGGAGAGCCACTGGAGCCCCCGGAGGTCGCAGCCCGCCTCGTCGCGCAGCCAGAGCAGCTTGAAGAGCGTCGCCACCGAGTTCACCGGGAGGCCCGTGCGCGCCGGGAAGGCCGCCGCCACCTCGGGGTCCAGGCCCTGTGCCTGCACTCCTCCGCGAGGGTCGTGCCACGCGATGAGGGGCGAGACCGCCCGTCCGTCCCGGTCCACGAGCGCCCCGGTCTCGGCGATGGAGGCAAACCCCACCGAGCGCACGACCACGTCGCCGGCCCGGTCGACGACGTCCCGGAGGAGCTGGTCCACCACGTCGTGCACGGTGTCTGCCTCGCGCTCTGCCCAGTCCAGGTGCGGCTGGTCCCACCGGGTCGCGAGGGCCGCCCTGGCCCTGACCTGCCCGCCCAGCCCGAGCGCCACCGCCTTGGTGACGGTGGTGCCGAGATCGACGCCGACGTCGACGGGCTCGCTCATGGTGATGGGTAACGTATG
>JBDSVV010000387.1:0-4593 GCA_039927035.1 Ornithinibacter sp.
GCAGCCGGACACCGGCCCCGCAGCCTCCTCATGGGGGAACGATGGCTGGCGGAGCTGGCCGATCTCGTCAAGGCGGCCGAGGCCGACGGCATCCCTGTCTTCGTCGGTGAGCGCGACACCATCGAGCGGCTGACGGGATACAACGTGCATCGTGGCGCACTGGCCTCCATGCACCGGCCCACACCGCCGTCGCTCGCCAGCGTTCTCAAGGGCGCCAGGCGGGTGTTCGTGCTGGAGGACGTCGTCGACCACACCAACGTCGGGGCGGTCTTCCGGTCTGCGGCGGCACTCGGCATGGATGCCGTGCTCGTCACCCCGCGATGTGCCGACCCGTTCTACCGCAGGTCCGTGCGCGTCTCGATGGGAACGGTGTTCCAGGTGCCGTGGACCAGGATCGACCCGTGGCCGGAGGGCGCCGAGCAACTTCGCGAGCTCGGGTTCACCGTGGCCGCACTGGCCCTGAGCACCGACTCGGTGTCGCTGGCCGACCTCGCCGCGGACCCGCCGGACCGCCTCGCCCTGGTGCTCGGAACCGAGGGCGACGGTCTGTCGCCCCGAACCCTCACGGAGGTTGACCTGGTGGTGCGCATCCCGATGGCCGGCGCGGTCGACTCGCTCAACGTGGCGGCAGCCGGAGCGGTGGCGGCCTGGGCCCTGCGCCTTCCCGACGCACCGCCAGTGGGTTAGCGGACCAGGTGCTGCAGGAGCCGTCCGACCTCGGCCTCGGGGTCCCTCGAGGCTCCACCGTGGACGGCCCCCGGCTGGAGCACCGTTGACCTCGGAGCGCTGATCCACCCGAACCTCTTGCCAGCCGTTGACAGGGCCGAGGTCACCTCGCTGGGAGGGCGCTCGCACATCTCGCCCACCGCGTCGAGGGCTGCGCGCAGGGAGGTGAGGTCAGAGCCAGGGGCCAGTGCCAGGATCCGTTCCTCGTCGAGGTGGTATGCGCAGCGGAGCACACCCGCGGACTGGGAGTGCAGGACGACCCCGACGTTGATGCACTCGCCGCGGTCGACGCGTGGCACGTAGCGGATGACGACGTACTGGTAGGGGTGGCTCACGGCGAGCCACCCGCCCAGACCGCGCTGTGCGCGAGCCGCCCGGTGAGGTGCTCGACGTAGGCGGCACGCAGCGACTCGGAGTCGGGCAGGCTCGCCGTCGGCTCGAGCCACTCCTCGGGCACGAGCCCGACGACCTCGTCGACGAGCCCGGGCGTGACCTGGGCTGCCAGGCGAGAATGACTTTCCTGCAGAGGCTCTGCCACCGACGCGAGGACATGCCCACTGGCATCGAAGGGTTGCTCGGCGAACCGGCGTGCGTTCGGTGGCCGGCTCGGCCACGAGTGGTGGAACCACAGCGACGCTCCGTGGTCGATGGCCCACGTGCGCCCGTGCCAGAGGAGCAGGTTGGGGTTGGCCCAGGTGCGGTCGACGTTCGCCGTGAACGCATCGAGCCACAGGATCGCGCCGGCCTCGGCGGCCGAGGGGGGACGGGACCCGTCGTAACCGAATGCGCCGGGGAGGAAGTCGACGCCGAGGTTGTGTCCGGGGCTCGCCGTCAGCAGGTCCTGGACCTCCTCGTCCGCCTCATATCGCGCGAGCGCGCTCGGCATGTCCACCACCGCGAGCCGTGGGGTGGCGATGCCGAGCCGCCGCGCGAGCTCCCCGACGATGACCTCCGCCACGAGGACCTTGCGCCCCTGCCCGGCTCCGGAGAACTTCACGACGTAGGTGCCGAGGTCGTCTGCCTCGACGAGGCCCGGCATCGACCCGCCCTCGCGCAAGGGCGTCACGTAGCGCTGGGCGGTCACCATCTCGAGCACGTCGTCAGGTTACGCGAGGCCACTAGGGTGGCGGGGGTGAGTATCGAGGAGCGCCGGCTGGCAGATCGCTACGTCCTTGGGGACCGCATCGGACACGGCGGGATGGGACAGGTGTGGCGGGGCACCGACCTGGTGCTGGGCCGGGAGGTGGCCGTGAAGACCATCGACCTCACCAGGGTGCCCGATGAGAGCGCCGCCGCCCGCTTCGAGCGTGAGGCACGGGTCACGGCGGGCATGAGCCACCCCAACGTCGTGACGGTTCACGACAGCGGGGTGGAGGGTGACACGGCATACCTCGTGATGGAGCTGCTGCCGGGCCCCAGCCTGGCTGAACACCTCGCCGACGGCCCGTCGCCGATCGAGGAGGTCATCGAGGTCGGGCGACAGGTGGCGTCAGCACTGGAGGCGGCGCACGCCCGTGGACTGGTGCACCGGGACATCAAGCCGGCCAACATCGCGTATGCCGCCGACGGCCGGGTTCGGGTGCTGGACTTCGGCATCACCCAGCTGGCCGACACCACAGGGGCCCACTCCCTCACGGCGACCCACACGGTGATGGGCACCGCCGAATACCTTGCTCCCGAACAGGCACTGGGTGGAAGGGTCGACGGCAGGGCCGACCTCTACGCGCTGGGGTGCGTGCTCTACACCCTGCTCGTCGGTGGTCCGCCATTTCGTGGCCCGACCGCTGTGGCCACGATGATGATGCATGCCAACGACCCGGTTCCCGACGTGCGCGGGGGCAGGCCCGACACCCCGGGCTGGCTCGCCGACCTCGTGACGACGCTCCTGGCGAAGGACCCTGACGGGCGGCCTGCCGGTGCTGGGGCGGTGGTGCAGGCCCTCACCGCGCACCGGGCCCCCGCGGTGGCACCGACGGTCGCCATGTCGCCCGTGCCCGCAGCGGTCCTGCCGCCGATGACTCCTCCCGCGCCGCCGGTCACCGACCCCGCCGGTCGCGGATCGTCCTGGCCCCTGGTCGTGATCGCCCTCGTGGCGGTGGTCGCCCTGGCGCTCCTGGGGTGGCAGGTGCTCGCCAAGAACGCAGACTCGGGCGCCACGCCCTCGACCACACCGTTGGTGGCCACGTCGGCACCCCCGACCACCGCGGCGCCGGACACGTCCGCGCCCGAGCCCACCCCCACGCCCACGCCCACCCCGTCACCGAGCACCTCCCCGTCGCAGGACCCGGCCCAGGGAGTCACCGACGCCGTCGCTGCGCTGTCTAGTGCCGTCAGGGTGCTGCAGCGTGACGGCACGCTCGACCAGAAGGCGGCGAAGTCCCTCGACGACGGGCTGGGCAAGCTCGCCAAGGCGCTGCGGGGTGGCGACCCACAGAAGGTGTCATCGGAGACGACGTCATTCGTGGCCGACTACGACAAGGGGGTCCAGGACGGGAGCATCTCGCCCGAGGCGTCTGCGGCACTGGATCCGCTCGTGGCGGACCTCACGGCCGCCGTCAGCGGCTACGTCCCGTGACACGAAGATCGCCCCGAACCGCGTGGGTTCGGGGCGATGTGCTTCGGTGTCCGAGGGGGGACTTGAACCCCCATGCCCGGTAAAGGGCACTAGCACCTCAAGCTAGCGCGTCTGCCAATTCCGCCACCCGGACGGGTGCCGCGGGCCGACCCGGGGAGGGGCGTCCTGCGACCCGGAACGATACACGGTCCCGGACCCGGATCCGAAATCGCGCCATGCTCCGGATGTGCTCGGCCTCAGTCCTGCCCGAACCCGGCATACCAGCGTGCTCCGATCTCGCCCACGAGCCCGGGGGAGGGGCGAACGGCGCGGCGGGCCGACCCGTGTTCGGCCAGGATGCCGGCGAGCTGGTCGAGTCGCTGTGCGGCCAGGCGGGCACCCGCGGCCCGCACGTCGGCGGGGTGCCGGCCCACGGAGTCACCCCAGATGGCCCGGCCGGCCATGAAGCCCAGGCAGCCGTGGCGGGCCGCGACGGTGAGCTGGTCGGCGAACCCCTCGAACGTCACGCCCGCGGACAGCAGCACCCAGGGCCCGTCCACGGCCGCGTCGAGCCGGGCGCAGGCGTCATCGGCTCCGGCGCGGCCTTCCGCACTCTCCAGCGACACCGGGAACTCGACCTTCATCACGTCGGCGCCCGCCTCGCGGAACGAGCGTGCCGAGGTGATGACGCTCTCGGTGCGGCGCGCCGCGACCTCGGGGTCGGCCACGCTCTCCCCGGGCTCGGGAAACCAGAGCGGCTCGACGACGAGGGGCAGCTGGAGGCGGGTGCACTCCTCGGACACCCCGCGCACGACCTCGTGCACCTCCTCGCTGCGCCCGGGAGGGCCGTCGGCTCGGTGGAACACCACGAGCTTCGCCGCGTCGCAGCCCAGCGCGGCGAGTTTGGCCGGTGACCAGTCAGGCTTGAGCCGGAGCTCGGTGTCGAATCCGACGGTGCTCGTCTCAGGGGTGTAGTACAGGTCCTCGAGCCCGCTGATCAGCCCGACGTCGCGGGGGAGCGCACCTCCGATGACCGCTTGGCCGAGCGACCAGACGGGGTCCAGCAGCATCGCGGTGGCGTGCGGCGCCATCGCCTCGATGAGCTCGAGCTTGGACTCCACGACCTCCTCGAAGGACACCGTGGAGACGTCCTCGTCGAAGAGCATGAGGTAGGTGTCCGGGTGGTCGATCGCGGCCACCCTGATGAAGCCGTCCTCGTCGCTGATCCGGGCCATCCTGCGCATCGTGCCGAGGGCGTCCCCGGTTGACCTGTGCTCCATGCATCCCTACGTTACCCATCACCATGAGCGAAC
>JBDSVV010000388.1:0-2605 GCA_039927035.1 Ornithinibacter sp.
TGGATCGGGGCGATCGGCTTCGCCATCATGGTGGCGGCAGCGGTGTTCGCCGTGACCCCGCCGCGCAAGGCCCGGCTCGCCTCCGTCGGCTCGGACGGCACCCCCGGGCATCCGTCCAAGGGCGGGACGAAGCGGGGCAAGTCCTCGTTCATGGAGCGTCTCGACCAGCGGTGGGACCGCCGCCAGAACATGTGAGCGCCGCCTCCCGACGCTCCAACGTTCGACAGCCGGTGGCCCTGATCCTGCTGCTCCGATGGGGCGCGGGGTCGGTGTGGCGCGCGGGGTAACTCAGGTGAGCAGCAGCCCGACCACGTAGAGGCTGGCGATCCCGAGCCCGGCGAGCAGCTCGATGCCGATGCTCTGCAACACCGCGAGGAGCGCGTGCTTCGTGCGGTACCACGCCTGCGGCCGGTCCTGGCTACGACCGAGCTCCACGAGGTAGATACCCAGGACGAACCCGATGACGGCACCCACCACCGGAACGACGAAGAACCCGACCACGCCCAGGGCCACCGCGAGGAAGAGGGTTGAGCTGGAGACCCCGGCCCGGCGCATCCGCTGGCCCGGCACGACGTACTGCAGGGTCCAGCCGGTCGCAGCGAGCAGCACGCTGAGACCGAAGATGACCCACGCAGTAGCCGAACCGTCGGTGCCCGCCCAGAGCAGGACACCGACGAGGACCAACAGCAGCCCGGGGAGCACCGGCACCACGATGCCGAGCAGCCCGGTGACGATGAGCAGCGAGGGGACGATCACGCCGGCGTTGCCGGCGAGCGCGTCCACCTCAGCTGAGGTCGCCGACCGAGGTCGGCTCCAGGAGCCGGTCGCTCTCGTCGTGGATGTCCGCCAGCCCGGCCAGGGCCGGGGTGTGCTCGCGCCCGTGGTGGGCGCAGAAGAGCAGCTCACCACCCGCGTGGAGGGTGGCTCGGACATAGGCCTGGGCGCTGCAGCGGTCACAGCGGTCCGTGGCGGTCAGGGCGGGTGCCAGTGCGGCGTTCACGTCGGCCTCCTCGGCTCACTCAGGGGTCAAGCCATTCGTTGGGTCACCAACCCGGGTCGGGTGGCGGTCCGTTGCAACAGTCAATCACGACAGATGCTTCCCACCGTGCTCTGTCCAGCCTTCTGACCCGCGTCATGTCCTGATCGTGATCTGTCCCTGCGCGACCCCGCCGGCGACGGGCAGTCGTCGGTGAGCCTGCGCGGGGCCGTCAGGGCTGCCGGATACCCTGCCAGACGTGCCCAGCCCCACAGCCAGGAAGACCGCGACGAGCAAGTCCGCGACCGACTACACCGCTCACCACCTCCAGGTTCTCGAGGGGCTGGAGGCGGTCCGCAAGCGACCCGGAATGTACATCGGGTCCACTGACTCCCGTGGCGTCATGCACTGCCTGTGGGAGATCATCGACAACGCGGTCGACGAGGCGCTCGGTGGGCACTGCGACCACATCGAGGTGATCCTGCGCGACGACGGGTCCGTGGAGGTACGGGACAACGGTCGTGGCGTGCCGGTCGACATCGAGCCGCGCACCGGGCTGACCGGTGTCGAGCTGGTCTTCACGAGGCTGCACGCCGGCGGGAAGTTCGGTGGAGGGTCCTACACGGCGTCCGGGGGTCTGCACGGGGTCGGTGGTTCCGTCGTCAACGCGCTGTCCTCGCGCTTCGACGTCGAGGTCGACCGCGGGGGCAAGACGTGGGCCATGAGTTTTCGGCGCGGTGAGCCAGGGCTCTTCTCCGACGTCGCAGGCGCCACAGGCAGCAAGGACCCGGACCACACATTCACGGCCTACACCGACAACAGCGAGCTCGTGGTGGTCGGCAAGACCCGACGCGGAGTCACCGGCACGCGGGTGCGCTACTGGGCCGACCGGCAGATCTTCCTCGCGGACGCGGACTTCGACCTGGACGGGCTGCTCGGGCGCGCGCGCCAGACGTCCTTCCTCGTGCCGGGGCTGACCCTGCTCATCCGCGACGAGCGGGGCGCGGACCCTGTCGAGGAGACCTTCGTCCACGACGGCGGCATCTCGGAGTTCTGCGACTACCTGGCTCGCGACCCCGCCGTCACCGACGTGTGGCGGCTCCAGGGCTCGGGAACCTTCACCGAGACCGTGCCGGTGCTCGACGCCCAGGGCCACATGACACCGACCGAGGTCGAGCGCGAGTGCGGCGTCGACGTCGCAGTGCGCTGGGGGACCGGCTACGACACGTCGGTGTCATCCTTCGTCAACATCATCGCCACCCCGAAGGGCGGCACCCACCTCGCCGGCTTCGACCAGGCCGTGCTCAAGGTGCTGCGCAGACAGCTCGAGGTCAATGCGCGTCGGCTGAAGGTCGGCACCGACAAGCTGGAGAAGGACGACGCCCTCGCCGGGCTCACGGCGGTCGTGACCGTCCGGCTCGCCGAGCCGCAGTTCGAGGGTCAGACCAAGGAGGTCCTGGGCACCTCTGCCGTGCGGGCCATCGTCTCCCGGGTGGTCGAACGGGAGCTCACTGCCCGGCTCGCCTCGACCAAGCGGGGGGAGAAGCAGCAGGCTGCCTTCCTGCTGGAGAAGGTCACGGCCGAGATGAAGACGCGGATCAGCGCCCGCATGCACAAGGAGACCCAGCG
>JBDSVV010000389.1:0-6142 GCA_039927035.1 Ornithinibacter sp.
GCGACGGCTCCCAGTTCGGGATCAACATCACCTTCGCCCAGCAACCGTCGCCAGACGGGCTGGCCCAGGCCTTCACCATCGGCGCGGACTTCATCGGCGGCGGAGCCTCGGCCCTGGTCCTGGGGGACAACATCTTCCACGGCTCCGGTCTGGGCACCGCCCTCCGCTCCCTGACCTCCGTCAGCGGGGGACACATCTTCGCCTACCACGTGAGCGATGCCACGGCATACGGGGTCGTCGAGTTCGCCGCAGACGGCACGGTGCTCTCCATCGAGGAGAAGCCGGCCGCTCCCCGGTCCGACTACGCCGTTCCCGGGCTGTACTTCTACGACAACGACGTGCTGGAGATCGCGCGCGGACTGCGACCCAGCCCCAGGGGCGAGCTCGAGATCACCGCAGTCAACGACGCCTACCTCCAGCGCGGGGACCTCAGCGTCACGGTGCTCCCCCGGGGGACGGCGTGGCTGGACACCGGCACCTTCGAGGGCCTGATGGACGCGAGCCAGTTCGTCCACGTGGTCGAGGCCCGCCAGGGCCACAAGATCGGCTGTGTCGAGGAGATCGCGTGGCGCGCCGGCTGGATCGAGGACGACACCTTCCGCCGCCTCGCTGACGACCTGGTGAAGTCCGGCTACGGCACCTACCTGCTCCGATGCCTCGACCGCGGCGCGGGCGCCTGATGGAGATCACACCACTGGGCATCGCCGGGGCCTTCGTGGTCACGCCACGCCAGTTCCCGGACGACCGCGGGGTGTTCCTCGAGTCGTTTCGCGGCGACCACCTCGCCGAGCACCTGGGGCACCGCCCCGACATCGTGCAGACCAACGTCTCGGTCTCGACGCGCGGCACCGTGCGCGGCATCCACTTCGCCGACGTGCCCCCCGGGCAGGGGAAGTTCGTCACGGCCCTGACGGGGTCACTGCTCGACTACGTCGTGGACCTGCGGACGGGTTCTCCCACGTTCGGTCGATGGGAGGCCGTCACCCTCGACACGGTCGACCGGCGCGCGGTCTACCTGGCCGAGGGGCTCGGCCACGCCTTCTGCGCGCTTGAGGACGGCACGACGGCGATGTACCTCTGCACGGCGACCTACACCCCCGACGGCGAACACGGGATCCACCCCTTGGACCCCACGATCGGCATCGTGCTCCCAGACGGTGTGGAACCCCTCCTGTCACGCAAGGATGCCGCGGCGCCGACGCTGCCCGAGGCCCTGGCCGCCGGCCTGCTGCCCACCCAGGCAGAGTGCACCTCGTGGTCGGAGCACCTCGCCCAACGGGTGAACTGACGCTCGCACAGGACGATCGTGCGAGTCGCCAGGTCGAGCTCCGCAGCCATCCGAGCAAAGACGGCATCCCCACGTCGGTAGGGGTTGACGACGTGTGCGAGCGACCTGCTCCCCGCCCACGGTGCTCATGAGCGGCCTAGGGTCGGACCCGTGAGGCACACCCAGGAGAGCAGGACGCGATGAGCAACGGCACCCAGGGGAGTCCCGAGGTGGAGCACCGAGCGGATCGGCACGACGTGATCCGGGTCCAGGGGGCGCGGGTGAACAACCTTCGGGACGTGAGCGTCGACCTCCCCAAGCGCCGCCTGACGGCGTTCACCGGTGTCTCCGGGTCGGGCAAGAGCTCGCTGGTGTTCGCCACGATCGCGGCGGAGTCGCAGCGGATGATCAACGAGACCTACAGCGCGTTCGTGCAGGGGTTCATGCCGACCCTCGCGCGCCCCGAGGTCGACCACCTGGAGGGACTGACGACGGCGATCATCGTCGGCCAGGAGCGGATGGGGGCCAACCCCCGCTCGACCGTCGGCACCGCCACCGACGCGAACGCCATGCTGCGCATCCTGTTCAGCCGGTTGGCGCAGCCGCACATCGGCCCGCCGGCCGCCTACTCGTTCAACGTCCCGACCCGAAAGGCCAGCGGGGTCATGTCGACCGACAAGGGCGGTCGCGTCGAGAAGGCCGTGGTGCGCGACGCCGTCTACCTCGGCGGCATGTGTCCCCGGTGCGAGGGGATGGGCCAGGTCACCGACATCGACCGCACGGCGCTCTACGACGAATCCCGGTCGCTCCGCGAGGGCGCGTTGACGGTGCCGGGCTACTCGATGGACGGGTGGTACGGCCGACTGTTCGAGGGCATGGGCCTGCCCATGGACGCGCCGATCTCGGCATTCACCGCGAAGCAGCTCGACACGATGCTCCACGCGCCGCCGACCAAGATCAAGGTCGAGGGGGTCAACCTCACCTTCGAGGGGATCATCCCCAAGATCCAGAAGTCGATGCTGGCCAAGGACCCGGAGGCGATGCAGCCCCACGTGCGCCGCTTCGTCGAGCGGGCCGTGACCTTCCAGACGTGCCCCGAGTGCGCCGGCACCCGCCTCACCCCGCGGGCTCGGTCCTCGACGATCCGGGGCAGGAGCATCGCCGACCTGTGCACCCTGCAGATCAGTGACCTGGCCCAGTGGATGCGCGAGTTCGATGAGCCCGCAGTCGCGCCCCTCCTCCAAGGGCTGGGACACCTGCTCGACGCGTTCACCGAGATCGGCCTGGGCTACCTCTCCCTCGACCGGCCCGCGGGCACGCTCTCGGGTGGCGAGTCCCAGCGGACCAAGATGATCCGCCACCTCGGCTCATCGCTCACCGACGTGACCTATGTCTTCGACGAGCCAACGATCGGCCTGCACCCGCACGACATCGAGCGGATGAACCAGCTCCTCCTCCAGCTGCGCGACAAGGGCAACACCGTGCTCGTCGTCGAGCACAAGCCCGAGACGATCATGATCGCCGACCACGTCGTCGACCTCGGTCCCGGCGCCGGCGCGGGCGGTGGCACGATCTGCTTCGAGGGCCCCGTCGACGGGCTGCGAGCCAGCGACACCCTCACGGGCCACCACCTCGATGACCGGGTGCGGTTGAAGGAGAGCGTGCGCACGGCATCCGGGGCGTTGGAGGTGCGCCAGGCCTGCACCCACAACCTCAAGGGGGTCGACGTCGACCTCCCCCTCGGGGTGCTGTGCGTCATCACGGGGGTGGCCGGGTCGGGCAAGTCCTCGCTGATCCACGGCTCCGTCGCCGACCGCGACGGTGTCGTCGTCGTCGACCAGGGTGCCATCAAGGGCTCGCGGCGCAGCAACCCCGCGACCTACAGCGGGCTGCTCGAGCCGATCCGCAAGGCATTCGCCAAAGCCAACGATGTCAAGCCCGCACTGTTCAGCTCCAACTCCGAGGGCGCCTGCCCCACGTGCAACGGAGCCGGTGTGATCTTCACCGACCTCGGAATCATGGCCACCGTCGAGTCGCCCTGCGAGGAGTGCGAGGGCCGACGGTTCCAGGACGCCGTGCTGGAGCACACCCTCGGCGGCAAGAACATCGCCGAGGTTCTCGCGATGTCGGTCCTGGAGGCCGAGGTGTTCTTCGGCGCAGGGCCCGCCCGCACCCCGGCCGCGCATCAGGTGCTGCACCGCCTCGCCGACGTCGGCCTCGGCTACGTCGGCCTCGGACAGCCGCTCACGACGCTGTCCGGCGGCGAGCGGCAGCGGCTGAAGCTGGCAGCCCAGATGGCCGCGAAGGGTGACGTCTACGTGCTCGACGAGCCGACGAGCGGGCTGCACCTGGCTGATGTGGAGAACCTGCTGGGGCTCCTGGACCGGCTCGTGGACTCCGGGACCTCCGTCATCGTCATCGAGCACCACCAGGCCGTCATGGCCCACGCCGACTGGATCATCGACCTGGGACCGGGAGCCGGACACGACGGCGGTCTCGTCGTGTTCGAGGGAACCCCCGCGTCACTCGTCGCCGACCGCTCCACGCTCACCGGCCAGCACCTGTCGGCCTACGTGGGTGGCTGAGAGCGCGAGACCCTGGGTCCGGTCGGCGTCCGGTCGACCGCGGCCCGGTGCAAGGGCCCGCACGGCCTCGGCGACGGCCTCGGCGACACCCTCCTGGAACACCGACGGCACAATGTGCTCCGGCGTCGGGTCCGGGACCAGGTCCGCGATGGCGCGGGCCGCCGCCAGCTTCATCGCCTCGGTGATCCGGGTCGCTCCCGCGTCGAGCGCCCCCCGGAAGATCCCCGGGAACGCCAACACGTTGTTGATCTGGTTGGGGAAGTCCGAGCGACCTGTCGCGACGATGGCCGCGTGCCGACGAGCCACCTCGGGGTGGACCTCCGGCGTGGGGTTGGCCAACGCGAAGACGATCGAATGGGGCGCCATCTGCGCGATCTCCCCCTCGGGCACGGTGCCGCCGGAGACCCCGATGTAGACATCTGCCCCGGTGAGGGCCACCGCCATCCGCCCCTCGAGGCCACGCGGGTTCGTGGAGGCCGCGAGCCGGGCCTTGTGGCCCGTCAGGTCCGGGCGCGACGGGGAGATGATCCCCCGGGAGTCGCAGACGACCACGTCACGGACACCGGCGCGTTGGAGCAGACGGGTGACCGCGGCACCAGCAGCACCCGCTCCAGCAACCACGACACGTTGCTCGGCCAGCACCCGGTCCAGCACCTTCATCGCGTTGAGCAACCCTGCGAGGACGACGATCGCCGTGCCGTGCTGGTCGTCGTGGAACACCGGGATGTCCAGACGGTCCCCCAGCTGCTCCTCGATGTCGAAGCACCGCGGCGCGGAGATGTCCTCCAGGTTGATCCCGCCGAAGGACGGTGCGATCCGGACGATGGCCTCGACGAGCTCCTCCACGGTGCCGGTCTCCATGACCACGGGCACGGCGTCGATGTCGGCGAAGTGCTTGAAGAGGACCGCCTTGCCCTCCATGACAGGCATGGCGCCGAGCGGCCCGATGTCACCCAGCCCCAGGACGGCCGTCCCGTCGCTGATGACGGCGACAGTGTTGCCGCGGGCGGTATAGACGCGGGACAGACCCGGGTCCTCGGCGATGGCCAGCGAGACCTCTGCGACACCGGGTGTGTAGAGCAGCGAGAGATCGTGTGGACCGCGGAGCGGCTTGGTCGCGCGAACGCCCAGCTTGCCGCCCTCGTGAGCGCGAAAGACCGGGCTCTGCGGATCGAAGGATGGTATTAGCGGGGAGGCGGACACCAGGAGCTCCTTGGACTGCGGCGGCTCGGCGACGCGAGGCGCCGCCGGAGGACATTCACGTCCGAGGATGGTTGCGTCCCGGATGGTCACGCTGCGGGGGTGGCCGCGGAGGATCCTCATCATGACACAGCGTGATAGTTACCCGAGTGTGACTCATCTCGCGGGTACCGATGGCAGGATCAACCCCATCACGGCCGGTCGCCTCGCGACCGGCACCCGATGCGAAGGGACCCGCATGATCATCCGTCACCGCGCTGTGGCACTCACCCTCGCGACGACCACGGCTCTCGCGCTCTGCCCTGGACCCTGAGCTCGTCGGTGAGGTGCTCAAGGTGATGCGTGACCTCGCCGACGACGGGATGACGATGAGTATCACCCACGAGATGGGCTCAGCGCGCGAGGTCGCCGACGCGGTGGTGTTCATGGATGCCGCTGTCGTGGTCGAGGAGAGGCCTCCCGCCGAGGTGATCGGCAACCCACATCACCTGCGGACCAGGACGTTCCTCTCCCGGATGCGCCAGGAGGAGTCCGCCCACGCGGAGTGCGTCACGGCCACGGTGCACGAGAATGCCGCGGCACTGGCAGCCGCCGCAGCAGCCGAGCCCGCTGCCGGTGATGCCTCGAGGGCCCCCACGGCTTGACGCGTGGGGCGGGGAACCGCGTGCGGATGCCGTGGCCCGCCCTGGTGCGGGTCCGGGGCGAGTCGATGGTGCCGACCTACCGGGACGGCGACGTCCTGCTCGTGGTTCGTGGGGTCCGACCGCGGGCCGGTCGGGCGGCCGTGGTCCACCTGCCGCCGACACCGGACGGGCGTCCCCGACCGTTGGCCGTCAAGCGGGTGACGGGCGCAGACCCCGAGGACCCCTCTCGATGGTGGATCGACTCGGACAACCCTTCCGCAGGGGTGACTTCCTTCGACGTGGGATCCCTGGAGACGGCGGACATCGTCGCGGTGGTCCTCGGTTTGGTGGGTCGGCGGCTGGGGTAGGTTGATTTCGACCCGCCATCCGACCACGAGGAGCGACCATGCTGTCCCTGTTCCGCATCACCGACGTGTCTGCGCACTGCGACCTGCCCTGCGGTGTCT
>JBDSVV010000390.1:0-3060 GCA_039927035.1 Ornithinibacter sp.
TCTCCGGTCGTGCCTGCGCGGCGGGTGGATGGGTCAGAGGGGTAGTGGGGGGTCGAGGCCGGCGCCGAAGACGCGTTGCCAGATCCTCAGCCACTGTTGGGCCCAGGGCCAGTGCGCGGGCAGGTGCAGCACTCGGCGGCGTTGGGGGCGGGCGATCCGGGCGGGGACGGTGACGATCCGGGCGCGCAGGGTGGCGCCGCGGGCGACCGCGAGGTGGGGGCCGTCCAGCGTCCCGGCGGCGCGGAGCAGGTTGTGGGTGATCGCGGCGCAGATCGCCCACGCACTGTTGGCCGCGAACCGGCTCGAAGGCAGATGGGCCAGGGGCCCGTCGATCAGGTCGGCGAACACGGTCTCGATGATCGCGTGCCGGCGGTGGGTGATGTCGGCGACCGGGGTGGGTTCGTCGCTGTTGGTCAGGAACGGGTGGTGCCGCCAGACCGGGAACAGCTCCTCCAACTTGGCCCGGTCCCGGACCCGGCGCACGATCAGCCGGGCGGTCACCGGATGATCGGTGGAGGCGAACGCGGTGAACTCGGTCTCGGCGACCTCGGCGTCCGAGATCAGCTCTCCGGTGTCAGGGTCGAGGACCGCACCGGGGTAGGTCACCGGAGTCCAGGCGTGCTCGGGGATCGTGCCGATCGCCCGGATCACCGCACGGTTCTTGGCCAGCACCACCGAGAACTGCACGCCCGCGCCCAGGCAGGCGGCCACCAACGGGCTGGTGCCGTAGGCCGAATCGCCGCGGACCAGGATCTTCCCGGCCGCGCCGGCCGCACGGGCGGTCTTGACCGCCTCTTTGACCATCGAGTCCGCGCCCCGACCCGACCCGGCCTTCCCGGCCCGGAGCCGGATCCCGGCCACCACCGGAGCCCCTCCTGGGGTGCTGATCGTGGTCGCCAGCGGCGAGAGGCCCTTGCGGAGCACCTGCTTGCCGGCGATCTTGGTGTGCCCGAAGCTGGCGCCCTGCTTGGCGTGGCCGTAGACCGGGCGCAGCAGCGAGTCGATGTCGACGTAGGCCTGCTCGCCGATCCCGGGCAGCAGGTCGGTCCGCTCGACCAGGTTCACCAGGTGGGCCCGCAGAACCGAGGCGAGCTGGCTGGTGTGGCCGTGGGTGAACTCGCGCAGGAACTGGCCCAACGTGGCCGGCGCATAGACACCACCGAACAGCCGGGGCATGCCGCCGGAGCGGATCACCTCCAGGTCATCGATGCTGTCCGCGCCCGCGGCCATCCCGGCGATGATCGAGGTCAACTTCCCCGCCGGGTTCACCCCAGCCGACGCCACCCGGGTCGAGGCGACCTTGACCCGGGTGGCCAGCAACCCCGAGAGCCCCGCCTGCTCGGCCAGCGCCATCACCGGTGCCAGCCCCGCGCACGACACCAGGTTCTCGTCATCGAAGATCGGCGTGGCCTGGGACCACCCATCAGGTAGTTTCACTTTCAGTGCCTTCTCGGCTCGAACGAATCAGGACCTTGACACTCCTAATTCTTCAGGCCCAGAAGGCACTTTCACGTTCAGACCCGCCGTCGGCGAGGCCGTACGTCCACGGATCGAGGCTTAGGGATTACGGGTTGGGGTGACACCCGGTGAGCCTGCGCGTAGGTGTGGGCCACGGAAGACAGTCTCTGGATTGTTGAAGATCTAGAGAACGAGGAGTCATTCCGTGACCCACGAAGACATTGTGTACGACAGGCGTGTTCGGTTGATCGAGCATGCCGCGAAGATCGGAAACGTGAGCGAGGCCTGTCGGGTCTTCGGCGTCTCGCGTAAGACCTACTACGAGTGGATCAACAAGGCTGAGCAGTATGGCCTCTCGGCGCTCCTGCCGCGTGATCGACGCATGCCCCATCAGCCGAACGCGATGTCTTCCGAGGAGGTCGCGGTGATCGTCTCTGAGGCGATCGCGCGCCCGACCCTGGGGCCGAAGTCGTTGCTGCGCCACCTCAAGAAGCGAGGTGTGGACCGCTCGGCCTCGGGTGTCGCGAAGGTCTTGGGTCGTCACAACCTGGGCACCGCCAGGCAGCGTGTCATCGCGTTGGCGTCGTTGACCGCGACCGAGACCGGTCAGCTCACCGAGGCCGCCCTGGAGGGCCCGTTCGGGTTCTGCCAGTACGCGAGCCACCCGGGCCAGGTCGTGGCCCTGGACGCCTTCTACGTCGGGAAGCTCAAGGGTGTCGGGGCGGTGTGGCAGCTGACCGCAGTCGACATCGCGACCCGCGTCGCGGTCGTCCAGCTCGTCGTGGGTGACAAGACCGCCGCGGTGACCGCGCTGCTCCTGGACAAGCTGAAGAAGACGCTCCGCAAGCACGGCATCACCTTGGAAGGGGTCTTGACCGACAACGGCCCAGAGTTCGTTGGCAAGGCGTTCAAGACCCGAGTCAGTGAGCTGGGGCTGCACCACTATCGGATCCCGCCAAGGTCGCCGAACTACAACTCGGTCTGCGAACGGTTCCACGGCACCGTTCTCCAGGAGTTCTACCGCCCGCACTTTCACCGCGGCCGCGTCGAGGACGTCGCACTGCTAGACCGGTCGCTGCAGGCATGGGCAGTGGACTACAACAACGACCGCCCGAACAATGGCGACTACATGGCCGGCCGGACCCCGCTGCAGGTCAAGAGAGAACTCAAGCGCCGTATCCGGCAGACTGCTACCTGACCGACCGGTCAAGCAGTCAGAGACGTCGACCTGTCACCCCAACCCGTGCTTCGGAAGCACTAGGCGAGCTCAATCGGTCGTTGCAACACCTACTGATCCGAGGTGTTGTACATGTGGTCGAAGAAGGAACTGATCGAGAAGCAGTCCCGGTTCTGGGTGCTGATGGCTCAGGGCTCGACGCTGCAAGCTGCCTGTGATGCTGTCGGCGTGAATCGAGGAACTGGCCGTCATTGGCGTCAAGCGACCGGCGGGTGGATCCCGCGTAAGAAGCCCGAACCCTCGGTCGGTACCTGAGCTTGGAGGAACGACTGCGTATCGCCGACCTGCACCTGGCCGGCACCGGTGTGCGGGCCATCGCCGTCCAGGTCGGACGGCCGGCCTCGACGATCAGCCGCGAGCTGGCC
>JBDSVV010000391.1:0-4931 GCA_039927035.1 Ornithinibacter sp.
GATGCGGCGTCGGTGGTGGCGCGGATGGAGGCGGCGGTGGCGTCGCGGAGGGTGTCGGTGCGTCCGGCCCCGGACGGCATGGCGTATCTGAGCGTGTTGGGGCCATTGAAGGAGGTCGTCGGAGCGCACGCCGCGGTGCAGGCCCGGTCCCGAGCAGTCGTGGGTGGTCAGTGCCCGGATGAGGCCTCGGAGGATAGCGGCGTGGGGGTTGTTGCGGCCGACACGGCATTGAGGTTGCTGTCGGGTCGGGCAGTGGGCCAGGTGCAGCCGCTGGAGGTGCAGTTGGTCATGACCGATCGAGCGCTGCTCGGCACGGGTGACCCGGGGCGGTCGGTGTTCGAGCCGGGTCGGATGCCCGGGCACGGACCGGTCCCAGCGCAGGTGGCGAGGGCTTGGCTGCGATCAGGGGGCGGTGCACAACCCAGAGCGACGACTGCCGACGCACTGTGGGTGCGGCGGCTCTACACCTCCCCGGACGGTCGTGACCTGGTGGCGATGGATTCGCGCCGGAGGCTGTTCTCCGGGTTGCTGCGACGGATGCTGGTGCTGCGCGACGACGTGTGTGTCACACCGTGGTGCGAGGCGCCGGTGGTGCAGGCCGATCACGCCCACACGGCCAAGGATGGTGGTGGTACCGGCTTCGCGAACGGCTCGGGGCAGTGCGCCCGGTGCAACCTGTCGCAAGAGGCCCCCGGCTGGTCGGTGCGGGTCGTGCACCCGGGCCTGGGGCCGGGCGTAGGCGAGAGCGTCCGCTGGCATCCCAGGGAGGTCGAGGTAGGCACTCCGACCGGTCACGCATACCGGGCCATCGCCCCACCGCTGACCGGGTGGGGGGCCGAGCACCCAGCGAGCGCCTCGATGCCCCAGTCTTCCATTGGACGGCGGTACGACCCGCCGGCCCTCTCCGTGACGTCCTCGCCGGAGCGACCTGCCCAGAGGGCGCCCGAGCGGGCACGGGCCGCGCCACCGGGCGACCCATCCGCGTCAGCGCTCGAACGGCACATGAGGCTGCTCGATGCGGCGTGAGGCTCGGATGGTGAGCCAGGCGCCCGGCATCCGGACGCCTCCGTAGACTGGATCGCATGCGAATCGGAGTCTTCGGAGCCACCGGCCAGGTCGGCCACGTCATGCGTATCTTGCTCTTCGAGCGGAACTTCCCCGTCGAGGAGATGCGCTACTTCGCATCGGCCCGCTCGGCCGGCACCACGCTGCCATGGGGCGACACGCAGGTCACCGTCGAGGACACCGCGACCGCCGACTTCTCCGGCCTCGACGTCGCGCTCTTCTCCAACGGGGGAGCGACGAGCAAGGAGTGGGCTCCTCGGGTGGCCGAGGCCGGTGCTGTCGTGATCGACAACTCCAGCGCCTGGCGCAAGGACCCTCAGGTGCCGTTGGTCGTCTCCGAGGTGAATCCGGAAGACCTCGACCACCTGCCCAAGGGGATCGTGGCAAACCCCAACTGCACCACCATGGCGGCGATGCCGGTGCTCAAGCCGCTGCACGACATCGCCGGGCTGGTGCGCCTCCACGTCAGCAGCTACCAGGCCGTGTCCGGTTCCGGCGGAGCGGGACTCGTGGAGCTGGACTCCCAGCTGCGTGCCGGCTACGCCGCAGGTGACCCCACCGCGCTGGCTCTGGACGGGTCGGCCCTGGAACTGCCGGCCCCTGCCCTGTATGCCGTGCCCGTCGCCTTCAACGTGGTGCCCCTGGCCGGCTCGATCGTCGAGGACGGCACGCTCGAGACCGACGAGGAGCAGAAGCTCCGCAACGAGTCACGCAAGATCCTGCACGCCCCCGAGCTGCTCGTCTCGGGCACCTGCGTGCGGGTGCCCGTCTTCTCCGGACACAGCCTCGCGATCCACGCCGAGTTCGCTCGCGACATCAGCCCCGAGGGCGCCGTCGAGGCCCTCGCCCAGGCTCCCGGTGTCATCGTCACCAACGTGCCCAACCCGCTCCAGGCGACTGGTCGCGACGAGGTGTTCGTCGGCCGGGTGCGCCGCGACCAGGCCGCCCCCGAGGGTCAGGGACTCGTCCTCTTCGTCGTCGGCGACAACCTGCGCAAGGGCGCCGCGCTCAACGCCGTGCAGATTGCCGAGGAACTGCTCAAGCGCCGCTGAACACTGGGCCGCTCAGCGCCGTGACGCTCATTACCGTGCCGCTCAACACGGTGCCGCTCAGCGCACAGCGCGCCAGACCGACTCCTCCGTGCTCTCCCCGGGCTCCCAGTCCGCGATCCACGGACCGGTGCCCTCGCTCGGGTCGATGACCCCCTCCTCGAGCCACGTCACGTCGCCGTCGAGCACAGCGCCGGCGAGCTTGCGGTCGATGTCGTCGGTGTTGGTCCACAGCTCGTCGAAGAGCGTGTCCACGCGCAACCGGGCCTGCGCACAGAAGGCGTCGGCGAGCCGCTGCGCGGACCGCCCCCGCTCCGCGTCGTCGGCGAGCAACATCTCGGCGCGGACGCACGCGGCTGACATCGCAAAGAGCTCGGCACCGATGTCGACGACCCGGCCGAGGAAGCGCTGGTGCTGCTCCATGGCCGCCTGCCAGCGCGACATCCCGTAGAACGTCTGACGCGCGAGCCGTCGCGAGGAGCGCTCCACGAACCGCAGGTGGCGCGCAAGTGGCCCGAACTCGCCGTAGGACGTGGGCACCGTGCCAGCCCCGGTGACGAGCTGGGGGAGCCACTTCGCATAGAAGCCGCTCGCCCCCGCTGCTGCCTTGGCCTTGGCCTGGAGGTCGGCGTCGGGAGACGCGAGGTCCCCGGCGGCCTTCAAGTGCTCGTCGACGGCTTCGCGAGCGATCAGCAGGTGCATGATCTCGCTGGACCCCTCGAAGATCCGGTTGATCCGAAGGTCCCGCACGAGCTGCTCGGCAGGGACCGCCCGCTCCCCGCGAGCAGCGAGGGAGGCGGCCGTCTCGTAGCCTCGGCCGCCGCGGATCTGCACGAGCTCGTCGGCAACCTGGCACGACATCTCGCTCGCCCACAGTTTGGCGAGGGCTGCCTCGATCCGGATGTCGGTGTCACCGGCATCCGCGAGCGCACAGGAGAGCTCGACGACCGACTCCAGGCCGTAGGTCGTGGCCGCGATGAACGCGATCTTCCCGCCGACCGCTTCGTGCTTGCCCACGGGACGGCCCCACTGCACCCGCTCAGCGGACCACTCGCGCGAGATCTTCAGGGACCACTTGGCTGCGGCGGAGCAGATCGCCGGGATCGACAGCCGACCGGCATTCAGGGTCGTGAGGGCGATCTTCAGGCCGTCGCCCTCCCTACCGAGCCGGTCCTCCACCGGCACCCGCACCTGGTGCAGACGGGTGAGCCCGTTCTCGATGCCGCGAAGACCCATGAACGCATTGCGTCGCTCCACGGTGATGCCCGGCGCGGTGCCCTCCACGACGAACGCGGTGATGCCGCCTCGACCGACCGCGTGCTTGGGCACCCGCGCCATGACGACGAGCAGCTCGGCGACGACCCCGTTCGTGGTCCACAGCTTCACCCCGTCGATCAGGTATGCCGTGCCGTCGTCGGTGAGGGTCGCCGTGCTCTCCATCCGGGCCGGGTCCGAGCCCACGTCGGGCTCGGTGAGAAGGAACGCCGAGATCGCCCCCGCAGCACATCGCGGCAGGAACCGTTCCTTCTGCTCCGTGGTGCCGACGAGCTTGACCGGCTCGGGCACGCCGATCGACTGGTGGGCGGAGAGCAGGGCACCGAGTGAGGGGTGCACCGAACCGACGAGCATCAGGGCGCGGGCGTACCAGCGCATGGTGAGTCCCAGGCCGCCGTACTCGGTGGGGATCTTCATCCCGAAGGCACCCACCTCCGCCAGGGCCGCGATGTCCTCGTCGGGGATCTGCGCGTCGGCCTCGATGCGCGCCCCGTCCATCGCGGCGCACACCACGCGTAGGCGAGCCATGAATTCCTCGCCACGGGCCTCGTCATCGGCCTCGGGTCGCGGGTGCGGATGAATCAGGTCGAGGTCGAACCGGCCGAGGTAGAGCTCCTTCGCGAAGCTCGGGCTGCTCCACCCGCTCTCGCGGGCGTCCTCAGCGACCTGCCGGGCCGCTCGCTCGGTGACATGCGCGCCATGAGGCGCACCGGCCCCGGTCTCGGTGGTCCCGCTCGTGTGCGTGCTGGCGCTCATCGTGGCTCCTTGCCGTCGGACCTCCAGTCTCCCCCTTTAGGGTGTTGGGATGGCTGACAACGACGCTGACTTCAAGGCCGCTGTCGCGGCCGTCGCCGCCCTGACGCAGGACCCGGGCAACGACACCAAGCTGCGCCTCTACGCGCTCTACAAGCAGGCCACCGAGGGCGACGTGCCGGGCAAGCGGCCCGGCTTCACCAACCCGGTCGGCCGCGCGAAGCACGACGCCTGGGTCGCCGTGCAGGGCACCGAGTCCGAGAGTGCAAAGGCTCAGTACGTCGAGGTCTCGCGCGGCCTCACCGGCTGAGCACCGCGCCGCTGCCGTCGCGGCCCGGCCCGGCCGCCGAGATCCCGTGAGCCCGGGTCGTCACACCCCGGCCCGTCAGATCCCTGTCCGTCACACCCCGGCCCGTCAGAACCCTGTCCGTCAGAACCCTGTCCGTCAGAACCCTGTTGCGAACGCATCTTCGACGCTAGGCTCCGACTCTCTCACCCCGGCCGGTCGCCCAGCGACTCGGCGTGATGAATTGGAGAACTCGTGAAAAATGGATTGATCGCCGCTGGAGCGGCAGCCGCTCTTGCGCTGGTGGGAACACCCGCGGTCGTGGGCACGGCGTCAGCAGCTCCGAGCGACAACGCTGCAGCCTTGGCGACCGCCAACGCGAACAAGGTTGGGGCAAGCAAGTGGGGGAGCTATGTCGTCGTCATGAAGGGGGACCCCCTGACGACGTCGTTCGGCCAGAAGGCGCTCGGTTCGACGAAGGCCCAGCAGAAGAAGAAGGCCCT
>JBDSVV010000392.1:0-4169 GCA_039927035.1 Ornithinibacter sp.
CCCAGCACGAACGCGGCATACGAGATGCCGAAGACCGACACGTTCGCCGCGAACCACGGCCAGAACAGGTCGCGGGGGCGGGCGGTGCGCTCGGACTCCTCGATGATCTCGATGCCGGTTCTCTCGACCCCGAGCCGCTTCGTGGCGGCGGCCGTCGTCTCACTCATGGGGCCGAGCATAGGCCCGGGCGCGCCGACAGAACCGCTGTGCAGCCGGGGCCGGGGCGAAGCACACCGAGCACCCGCGCCGATGGCGCGGGTCGCACGGAGGGAGTGGTCAGGTCGGCGTCAGCGCCGGCCCGGGGACCACGACCCGTAGTCGTCCTCGTCCTCCACCTCGCGGTCGTCGGTCGTCGTGCGACCGCCGACCGGCTCGGAGGCACCGTGAAGTTCTCGCTCAAGCGCGGAGAGGTCGGTGTCGGGGCTGAAGTACTTCAGCTCTCGTGCGACCTTCGTCTGCTTGGCCTTGGCTCGGCCGCGCCCCATGGCGTGACCCCCTCATGCTCTGCCGGGCTGGCATCACTCGTGGGACGGCCCCTACCTCAGGGGTCATCCCACGTCGCGGAGCGGTCCCGGGAATGGTGTCTGTCGTGACGCCAACGGTACATGAGTCCAGCACCAACCGGTGACGTCGTCTCGCACAACGTGCCTCGGTGTCGAGGTGTTCCATGTCCCGCAGGGTGTTCTGTTCGATGTGCAGCCTCGTCGGGTGCCTCACCCCCGCGGCGGGAGCCAGGGGCGAGGGCCACCGGAGGCGATGCGCTGCTCGGCGAGCCGGTCGGCAGCCAATGCCGGGCTCACCCCGTCCGCGTCGGCCGTGCGGAGCACCTCCAGGGTCGCGTCGAAGATCTTCTCGGTGCGGGCCCGCGCCCGTTCCAGGTCGAAGCCGTGCAGCTCGTCACTCACCTGGATCACTCCCCCGGCATTGACGAGGAAGTCCGGCGCGTAGGTGATGCCCCGCTTGCGCAGCACGTCGCCGGTGCCACCGTGCCCCTCGCTCGCGAGCTGGTTGTTGGCGCCACCGCACACCACCCGTGCCCGCAGTGCCCGCACCGTGTCGCCGTCGAGGGCCCCGCCGAGGGCGTTGGGGCTGAAGACGTCGAGCTCGGTGTGCAGGAGGTCGACGACGTCGAGCGCTGGCCGCACCCCCGGGTGGGCCTCGACGACCCGTCGCACCGCCTCGTCGTCCACATCGGTCACGAGCACCTCGGCGCCGTCGTCGACCAGGTGCTCGACGAGCCGCCGTCCGACCTTGCCGACGCCGGCGACCCCGACGCGCCGCCCGCGCAGGGTCGGCTCCCCCCACACGTGCTGGGCGGCTGCCCGCATCCCCTGGAACACGCCGTATGCCGTGAGCAGCGAGGAGTCGCCCGCGCCCCCGTTCTCGGTCGAGCGCCCCGTCGCCCACCGGGTCTGCTCGCCGACCACGTCCATGTCCGCGACGTAGGTGCCGACGTCGCACGCCGTGACGTAGCGCCCACCCAGGGACTCCACGAACCGGCCGTAGGCCCGGAGCAGCCGGGGTGTCTTGTCGGTGACCGGGTTGCCGATGATCACGGCCTTGCCGCCACCGTGGTCCAGACCGGCGAGGGCGTTCTTGCTCGACATGGCGCGCGAGAGCCGCAACACGTCGCTCAGGGCGAGGTCCATGCTGGGGTAGGGGTGGAACCGGGTGCCCCCGAGGCCCGGGCCCAGTGCCGTGTCGTGCAGCGCGATAATCGCGCGCAGCCCGGTGTCGGGGTCGGAGCAGAACGCGACCTGTTCGTGTCCGGTGAGGTCGACGAGGTCGGTGGCCATGCGTCCACGCTAGACCCAGATCAGCCGCCGGACCCCCTGCTGGCCAGACCGACCACGAGGTTGATCGTGGTCGCGACGACGACGGTGCCGAAGATGTAGGACAACACCGTGTGCCCCAGCACGAGGGAGCGCGTGCGCGGGGTGCCTAGCGCGGTGTCGGACACCTGGTAGGTCATGCCGAGCGTGAACGAGAGGTAGACGAAGTCGGACGGCCTGGGCGGTTGGTCGGTGTTGAAGTCGATGCATCCGGGCTCGACGGTGAGGGCCCGCGAACAATCAGTCTGGGTTGGTGTCGGGCGTGTCGGTGGGGCGGATGGTGTAGTTCCACTCGCCGTGGAACTCGTGGCGGGTGATGGGTAGAGCTTCGACTTCGGCCTTCGCGTAACGCAGGCCGATGGGGTACTGCTCGGTGTCGAGGACGCAGTGGACGCTGAGTCCGGTCTCGGTGGTGGTCGCGCTGATGAGGTCGACGATGACTTGGTGAGTGACCAGGGGTCGCCCACCCCAGTTCATGGTGATCTGGGAGAACAGTCGGTGTTCGATCTGGTTCCACTTGCTGGTCCCGGGCGGGAGGTGGCACACGGTGATCGCCAGTCCGGTCTCCGCGGCCAGTTTGGCGAGCTCGCTCTTCCAGGCCCGGATCCGATAACCGTTGGATCCGCCGCCGTCGGCGCAGACCAGCAACTGGTCCGCGGCGGGGTAGCGCTCATGGCCGATGGTTTCCCACCAGCGGCGAAGGGTCGCGACCGCGAACGCGGAGGTGTCGTGGTCGGTGCCGACCGAGACCCAGCCGGTGTTGGCCGAGACGTCGTAGATGCCGTAAGGGATGGCTTTTCCGAGGTCCTTGTCGGGGAAGTCGTGGACGCTGACCCGTTCGGGTTGCCCAGCCGGCTGGTACTCCCGCCCCCCGTTCTTGAACTCCCCGACCAGTTCCTTCTTCTTGGAGTCGACCGAGATCACCGGTTGCCCGGCTCCGGCGTGTTCGGCGACGGTGGCATTGAGGTAGCCGAACTGGGCGTCGCGGTCCTCGTGTTGACGACCCTCCGCGACTTTCGCGTTGCCTTGCAGGCTGAACCCCATGTCTCGAAGCATCCGGGCAACCGTGCGGTCCGAGACCCGGTGACCCATCGCGGACAGCGCACCGGCCAGCTTCTTGGTCGACTTGGTCGTCCACACCAACATCGACATCGGATCACCCCGGGTGGCCGGATCGACCAGCGCCTTCAACGCCGCGCTCAGCTCCGGGTCGGTCTCGGCCAGCCTCTTGCGTCCGCCGCCGGGTGCCCGCACCCGGGGGGTCGGTTCCGGCTCGCCGGTGACCTCGCGGACCCCGCGAGCGATGGTGTCCGGATGCACCCCGGTCGCCTGGGCCACCGCCTTGATCCCACCACGACCAAGTTCGGAGGCCTCCAGCCCGAGGACCAGGCGACGCTGTCTCTCATCAAGATGGGGACGCAACACCGCATACTTACGAGCCACAGACTCCGCGGTCTGCGCCAACTCCGACATAGCACAACCGTAGACGGCTCAGACCTCAAAACCTAGGTTATTATGTCGCGAGTCCTTAGAGGAGTTCACGCCGAGACCTCTCCGCCACGCCGGACAGATTCAGCGGACCCCATGAGGTCAACATGACAAGCATTCGCAGCTGAGGTGTGGTCACCGAGGGCGGAATCTAGGTAGTCACGCAACACCGTGGTTGTTAGCGGATCTGGCCAGTATGTCGTCGAGCATCTCAGCGGGGGTCCGGAACTGGTGTCGCTTGCGAGGCCTGGAGTTGAGTTCCGCGGCGACGTTGTCGAGCATGCCGGGTCGTGTAACGATAGATCGCTGCCCTTGGGCAGGTCCCTCGCGTCGTTCATCGTCCACCAGACCGAGAACGACCTTATCCGCATTGCCATCGCGGCGATGATCGCCAACCTGCTGATGCTGCTCGTGTTCCTGCGTTCGGCGCTCGACTCCATGCTGCTGCTACTCACCTCAGTGCTCTCCGTGTGCGCCACCCTCGGTCTGACCACCGCGCTGTTCAGCTGGTTGGACCCGGGTAAGGGGCTGACCTTCTACGTGCCCTTCGCGGCAGCCGTGCTGCTCCTGGCCTTCGGCTCGGACTACAACATCTTCACCGTGGGACACGTCTGGGAGGCTGCCGAAGAACGGCCTCTCAGGGGTGCGGTCATGCACGCGCTGCCTCCCGCGGTCGTTGCGCTGACCGCGGCCGGACTCGCCCTGGCTGCGAGCTTCGGCCTGTTGTCGCTGGTGCCGCTGTTGCCCTTCCGGCAGCTCGCCGTGGCTGTCGCGCTCGGCATCCTGGTGGACGTGTTCGTTGTCCGCGCTCTGGTCGTGCCGGCCCTGCTCATCCTGGCCGGCGGAACC
>JBDSVV010000393.1:0-3311 GCA_039927035.1 Ornithinibacter sp.
GGGCGGACCGCTTCTCGTGCTCCCCCGGCGTGAGCTCGTTGAGCTTCTCGCACACCTCGACGTAGAGGTCGTAGGGCGTGACCATGAAGCAGGTGTGGGTGAACCGGCGGATCTGCTCGGTCACCGCGTCCACGACCCGCTGGTTGCCGTTGCCCACGCTCGTCACGGCGATCCCGGAGCCGAAGTCGATGAGCTGGTTGCCGTCGGCGTCACGCACGATGCCGCCTGAGCCCTCGACGACGTAGACCGGCAGGCCGGTGCTGACCCCGGAGGACACCGCGGCGACCTTCCGCTCCTGGAGGGCCTGGCTCGCCGGGCCGGGGATGGAGGTCGCGAGGATCCGCTTCTGCTCGATCATGGCCAGATCATATTCGTGATGGAGGCGACTGAACACCACGGAATCCGTTGTTCCCGGATGGAGCGACGATCCAGATCACACACCGTCGGGCACGCGCATCGACGGACTCCCCGGAACTGTGGGTAACCTGAGCGAGTCCGTTGTCACCGCGCCACACCGGAGGCCACCCGTGAGACTGCTGCTGGTCGAGGACGAACGTCCGTTGGCGGCGGCCCTGCGCGAGACGCTGCGCGAAGAGGGCTGGGTCGTCGACCACGCCGCCGACGGGCGAGAGGGCCTGCAGATGGGCCTGGTGGGCGGCTACGACATCATCATGCTGGACATCATGCTTCCCCGGCTCAACGGCTACGACGTGCTCAAGCACCTGCGCGCGGGGGGCGTCTGGGTCCCCGTGATGATGTTGACCGCCAAGGACGGGGACTACGACCAGACCGATGCGTTCGAGCTCGGAGCCGACGACTACGTCACCAAACCCTTCAGCACGCCCGTGCTGCTCGCACGCCTGCAAGCCCTGGCTCGTCGTGGGGCCCCAGAGCGGCCGGTCGCCCTCGCCGTGGGCGGTCTCAGCCTGGACCCGACGACCCGTAGCGTCACCCGTGAGGGCAAGGAGATCCGGCTCACCGCCAGGGAGTACGCACTGCTGCACCACCTGATGCGCCGCGCCGGTCAGGTCCAGAGCAAGACCGAGATCCTGCAAAACGTCTGGGACTCGGACTACCCCGGGGCCGACAACGTCGTCGAGGTGTACATCGGCTACCTCCGCCGGAAGATCGACGCCCCGTTCAAGGTCAAGTCCTTGGAGACCGTGCGGGGAGTGGGCTACCGGCTCAACCCGACCGTCTGAGCAGCGGAAGGTCGACGACGAAGCGGCACCAGCCGTCCGGTGACTCCCCCGCGGTCACGGTACCCCCGTGCGCGCCGACGATGTCGCCAACGATGGCCAACCCGAGTCCGGTGCCTCCGGTGTCCCGGGTGCGTGAGTCGTCCAGCCGCACGAAGCGCTGGAAGACCCGTTCCCGTTCCCCCACCTCGATGAGTGGGCCGTCGTTGTCGACCGTGAGGATCGCGTGGTCGCGCTTCACGTCCAGGGTGACCCGGATTCGTCCGTTGGTGTGGCGCTCGGCGTTGTCCAACAGGTTGCGCACCACCCGGCCCAGGCGCCCCTCGTCACCCTGCAGCCGCACCGGGTGGACCGCGACCGCGACGGGGATGTTCCTCAGGCGCACGACCGCGACCTGCGAGAGCACGACGTCGTCCAGGTCCACGTCGTCCACGCGCAGCCGCATGGCACCCTCGTCGGCCGAGGCGAGCGCGAGCAGGTCGTCCACCAGCACCGACAGCCGGTCCACCTCCTGCGAGGCGCTGACGGCGATTCGAGCACGATCGGTGTCGGTGCGGTTCTCACCCAGTCGGTCCAGGAGCACCCTGATCGTGGCGAGCGGGCTCCGCAGCTCGTGGCCGGCATCCGCGACGAACGCCCGGCGGTCGGCGTCCGCACGCCGCAGCCGCTCCAGCACCCGGTTCATCGTCTCGCCGAGCTTGGCGAGCTCATCCCGTCCCGGCGGCACGTCGATGGCCGGACCGGGGTGCGAGGCCGCCACCGCCTCGACCTGGTGACGCATCCGCTCCACCGGTCGCAGCGCCTGGCTCACCGCGAACGTCGTCAGGGCTCCCAGCACCGCGGCCAGACCCAGCGCCGCGATCAGGGCGAACTCCGCTGACTTGGCGAGCACGCTGGCCTCGACCCGGGTCGCGACGGCGACGAGCACGACATACGCAGCACCGTCCGCTCCGGTCGCATCAGCCACGGCCACCGCATAGCCTCCTCGCGGCAGTCCCGGGAGGTCGTTCAGGACCATCTCCCGGATGCCTCCCGGCTCGACCTGAAAGTCGGCGATGGGGGCCGACACCGACGTGTCGGTCGTCAGGATGACTCGTCCGGTGCGCGCATCGATGACCTGGGCCACGCGGTCGCCAAGGGCCAGCGGGTGTGCCGCGAGCAACGAGTCGAGGGGATGGATGCCCACGTCGCTGCGCAGCTCGGTCACCTCGGCGACCGCGAGGTCCCGGGCGGAGGCATCCAGGAGCTGGCCGAGGGAGAGGTAGACGACCCCGGCGATGGCAGCGCTCACGAGCACGACGACGGGCATGGTGAGCACGAGGATGCGACTGCGGACACCGAGCCGGAGGGCCATGCGCAGAGTCTATGGACGCAGGGGGCGGACCTACGGCTCGTCAGGCCCTCGTTCGTGCCTTCGCCTTCGAGTCGGCACGGGCTGCCGCCGGGTCAGACGCTGGGCCGGCCGGGAGCTCGCGGCGCGCACCAGCCAGGACCGCGTGCGCTACCTCGAGGGGTCAGCACTCCGGGAGTGAGTGACGCCCGCCGACCTCGATGAAGCGGCAGGGGCCGCACCGGTGCGCTCGGGTCCGCTACGCGGCCTGACCGCCCCGCGGGGGATGGACGAGAACCTCATCCGGAGGTGGTGCGCGCGTCCACGCGACGTTCTCGAGGCTCATCCCCGTCCGCACCACCCTGCGAGCAGATGCGGGTTCAGGAGATGACCGCGTCGATGGTCTTCTTCAGCGCGCTCGGCTGCTCCGGTCGACGGGGGGCCTTGCTCCTGGCCTCGACCAGCTCCTCGCCGATCTCGCGGAGCTGGGTGCGGGACAGTCCTTCACGGACCTTCGGGAACCAGTCCTGCTCCTCTTCCTCGATGTGGTGGGTGACGTTCTCGATGAGCACGGTGGTCTTCGCCTCGAAGCGCTCGTCGGAAGGGCTCATGATGGCAAGCTCCATGACGAGGACGTCTGCGACGTGGTGCTCCTCGTAGGACTCCAGCACGTCCTGCTCCAGCTCGGGAAGCAGCGTCCGCACCCGGGGATACATCACCTCGTTCTCGATGGAGGTGTGCACCGTGAGCAGCTCGATCACCTTCTCGACGATCTTGCCCTT